>CACWOQ010000067.1 GCA_902762505.1 uncultured Ruminococcus sp.
CGCCGCGTGAAAAATTCCACCCTGCTGCGCAGCAGGGTGGAATTTCCACACAAAATATTTTTGTTTTTTTCACTGTCTACTTGACAGGGGGCGCATCAGGGCGGTCCGTGTGACTGTATTGTTTACTTGTTCTCTTTCTTCGACTTTTTGCCGGAGAGGATGAGGTTCGTAAGGATGCCGAGGATCAGAGCGCAGGCAACTTCGGTGATCGTGACTTTGCCGAAGCTTATCGCAAGGCCGCCGATGCCGGCGATGAGTATGACGGAAACAACGAACAGGTTCCTGTTGTCTTCAAGGTCTACCTTCTGTACCATCTTGAGACCGGATACGGCGATGAATCCGTAAAGCGCCATGCAGACGCCGCCCATCACGCAGCTGGGTATGGAGTTGACGAAGGCTACGAACGGAGACAGGAAGGAAATGAGTATCGCACCACAGGCAGCGAACAGAATGGTGATTATGGAAGCGTTGCCGGTGATCGCCACACAGCCTATCGATTCGCCGTAAGTGGTGTTCGGGCAGCCGCCGAAGAACGCGCCCGCAATTGAACCGACGCCGTCGCCGAGAAGTGTTCTGTGCAGACCGGGATCCTCAAGCAGATCTTTTTCAATGATGGAGGAGATGTTCTTGTGGTCGGCTATATGCTCCGCGAATACGACGAACGCTACCGGGATATAAGCCGCGGCGATGGTTCCGATATAGGCGCCGTTGATTTCCTTGAATCCGCCTAACGCCGTAAGGAACGTGAATTTGGGAAGATCTACGAACGTGGTGACAGCCACCTTGCCGTCAACAAGCAGTCTGGAGAACGGCGTGAGGTCGATTATCATAAGCGCGGGATTGCCGGCGGCTTTTCCTATGAAATAGAATATAAGCGCGCAGACGTAACCGGCGCAGATACCGATGATGAACGGTATGAGTCTGAATATGCTCTTATTTTTTGCGTATACCGAGCAGATCATAGTGACTGCGAGAGTCACAAGACCGCACACTATCGCAACCTTTGAAGAGCCGGGAACGGAGGTCAAAGTGAACGTGCCGTCTTCGTTTTCGGAGACGGAGATCTCATTGTGTATGTTTTCGGCGGGGATGGGTTTTGATGCGTCGACGTCTTTGTCAACGACGATATAACTGTCTATGCTTGCGCCTTCCGCGATAACGGCGCCGTTCTCATCGGTACCGTATGCGTTATTGAGCGTTACGACCTGATACGCGGCAGGGTCGTGAGGCTGTACGTAGTTGACTTTTTGAAGATCGCCTATGGCGTTGCCCGCGAGGGAAAGACCGATGATGGCGACTGTCGGTCCGATAACGACCGCAGGCATGAGTTTGTTGATCCATTTCGTGCCGGCAAACTTGACGACCAGCGCGATGACAACGTATACAAGTCCGGCGAAGATCGCGCCGATTATAAGTCCGAGATAACCGACAGCCATCGAAACGCCGCCCGCGAACGCGGCAGCCATGGAGCCTAAGAAAGCGAATGACGAGCCTAAGAAGACGGGGCTTCTGAATTTTGTGAAGAGCAGATACACAAGAGTACCGACGCCGGCGCCGAAGAGAGCCGCCGTGGGCTGCATGCCGTGACCGATGATGACCGGGACGACAAGCGTCGCCGCCATTATCGCAAGCAGCTGCTGCAGTGCGAAAACGATCGTCTGACCGACCTTCGGTCTGTCTTTGACATTGTAAATGAGTTTCATATAAACCTCCGTTATTTTTAACCGGACACGCCCGGTAAAATTACTTATTCAGTTCTCTGCAGAAGCTTCACGCAGAGCTCTTTGTCATATTCCGGCACGTGTACGGATATGACTTCGGATTTTGACGTGGGAACGTTTTTGCCCACGTAATCGGCGCGGACGGGAAGCTCCCTGTGTCCGCGGTCAACGAGCACGGCGAGCTGTATGCAGCTCGGACGTCCCTGCGCGAACACGGCTTCGATCGCGGCTCGAGCCGTGCGTCCCGTGTACATGACGTCGTCAACGAGGATCACGCGCTTGCCGTTCACGTCGAACGGCAGCTTTGATGGCATGACGGTCGGATCCCGGTGCTCCGGCAGCACGTCGTCCCGGTAAAACTTGATGTCGAGCCCGCCGACGGGGACGTTCACGCCTTCGAACCGCGCAATGTTTTCGGAGATCATCACCGCTATCGGTATGCCTCTGCGGCGGATGCCGACGAGGACGACGTCCTCCGTGCCTTTGTTTTTCTCGGTTATCTCGTGAGATATGCGGACGAGCGCACGGCGGACCGCCGCTTCATCCATCAATTCAGCTTTAAGTGTCATTTGCATAAAAAATCCCCGCCGATACACGGCGGGGACGTACGTAGACATTATTATGGCGTACTATCTTGCCGGTATCTCTGTACCGAATCGGACGCTGTCCGAGCGCTTAAAGATCTTACTGATACAGAGTATACCACAAAACGTCGCGTTTGTAAAGTGCTTTTTCGGATTTTTTTAAATTTTTTTGACAGGATCCGTCAGCCTTTGAACGGGTATCCGGGGTTTGAGTGATAGTAAAAAGTATTGAATCCCGTAAGGAAAGGATGATCGGCGGACGCGCTCATCGGGCTTGTTCCGAGATCCTTGAAATGCAGGATCATGTCATACGCTTCCCATCCGGAGCTTTCATCGTTATCCGGCATCGCGGGAATGTGTATCTGAAGCGTGTACATACCGCTTTCGTCCTTGCTTATATCGTATATCGGTCCGCCCGGGAACGCACCGCCGGAGTTCCAGACGGCGAAATCTATTCTTCTGTCGCTCTTCGAAACGAAGATGAATTTTCCGTCCTTTTCGCTCCAGTATCCGTTGTATTTCGTGTAAAAGTCCTCGATCATATCTTCCTTTTCTTTTTGGAACGGATCACCGGGCTCGGTGTGATGACGGTACGTCTGATATCCGGAAAGATACGGGTGATTCGCATTCGCGGTCTCCGGATCCTTCGTGCCGAGATCGGTGAATTCAATTATGAATTCATAAGCTTCCCAGCCGCCGATCTCTTCGTTGCCGGCGAAGGCGTCCACGGCGACCTTTACGGTGTACGCTCCTTTACCGTCGGAGGTAACCTCCGTGATGCTGCCCGAGGGCGATCCGCCGCCCGTGTTCCACTTTGAAAAGTTTACCCGGCGGTCTTCGGATATATAGATGAAGCATCCGTCGGACTCCGTCCAGTATCCTTTATACTTCGATACGAAGTCGCCGACGGGATCCGGCTGCGGCAGATACGGATTTTCGGGATTTTCGTGATAAAAATACGTTCTCTGAACGCTGTCGCCGACGGCGACGCATACGACGGACGCGGGATCGGTCTTGCCGTCGGTAACGGAGACGGTCACGTCATAGGGATCCCAGCCGTCGCCGTACCAGTCCGGGTTATCAGGCATCCCGTCGATCGTTATCATCAGGAAATACAGTCCGTCTCCGGCTTTTTTCACTTCTTTAACCTCGCCTGACGGGAAAGGTCCGCCCGCGTTCCAGACGGCGAACGTGGCGCGGTAAACGCCTTCTTCATTCTTTTGGAACGTTATGAATCTGCCGTTTTCCTTCTCGGTCCAGTATCCGGGGTGCGCGGCGTAAAACTCCTCGCGCAGATCCTCCGGCGCGGGTTCGCCGGTGGTGTCGCCGGACGGCGCCGTCGTTTCAGCGGGAACCGTTTCAGTTTGCGTGTCCGTCACTCCGGGCACCGCCGTCGTGTCCGTCACTCCGGGCTCCGCCGTCGTGTCCGACGTGTCGGGCTCCGCCGCGGGAACGCATGCCGATAAAACCAGGAACAAGATGAGCAATAACGATAAAATAACTGTTTTTTTCATACTCTCCGCCTTTCTTTTTCAGCGACGGCGCAGCCGTCTGTGATCATGATAACATATTTTTCGGCATTTGTAAAGAGATTTGTCAAATTAAGCAGTGATTTTTTATAAATTTATGGAATTCATCACGTTCTTCGGATGTAAAACCGCCGTGTCCGAGCCCGGGAAGCTCGACAAAAACGACGTCGCGCCTTTTTCTTTTCAAGGCGTTTGAAAAAGCCCTCAGCCCTTCCGCCGGGAACAGCTCGTCCGCTCCGTCACAGACTATCCTGTACGGTATATCCGGAAGCTCGTCTATCCTGTGAACGGGAGAGATCAGCTTGAGCGCGGTCTCCGGGGCGCACCCGCGGTCTGATACCGCAGACAAAAGCGTTCTCCGGAATTGCGGAAGCGTTCTGAACGCCTCCGGCGCGTCGCAGCAGGGGCAGGCGGCGGCGCACGCCGTGACCTTATGCCGGCTGTCCGCGGAAAAGATGAGCGCGCCGAGCCCTCCCATACTGCCGCCGCATACAGCGAGCGGCGTTTTATCCGTAAGTCCGTATTTTTCGTATATCGCGTCAAGCACGGCGTCGCAGTAATTCACCGCCGCTCTGTTCATCCAGCTCCAGGGTCCGGGGAACATATACGCCGCAATGATCCCTTCCTTCGCAAGATCCTCGGTATAGACATTCACGTAATCGCCGAAATCGAGCGAGCCTCCGAGGCACGAGCCGCCGCCGAGCCCGGGAAGCTCGGCGACGATTGCGCGCACCGGTCCTTTGATGAGCGCCTCGTTCGTATTGCAGTAAAGCGCGATATCGGACGGGTCTATCATTTTCATCAGTCAAAGAAGCCCTTCACCGAAAGATACTCTGCCGAAAGCACGGCGCCGCCGGCCGCGCCGCGAAGCGTGTTGTGCGACAGTCCGACGAATTTCCAGTCGTATACCGTGTCTTCTCTGAGTCTGCCCGCCGTGATCCCCATGCCGCCGTAAATATCACGGTCGATCTTCGTCTGCGGTCTGTTGTCCTCTTCGAAATACGTGATGAATTTCTCCGGCGCGTGCGGCAGCTTCAGCCTCTGCGGCTCGCCTTCGAAGGAATCCCACGCCTCGAGGATCTGTTCTTTCGTCGGGTTTTTGCGGAATTTCACGAATATCGCCGCGAGGTGTCCGTTGCTGACCGGGACTCTTATGCACTGCGTGGTGATAACGGGTGAAGCTGCGTTGACTACGACTCCGTTTTCCACTCTGCCCCAGATCTTGAGCGGCTCCTTTTCGCTCTTCTCCTCCTCGCCGCCGATATACGGGATGACGTTGTCGATCATCTCGGGCCATTGTGCAAACGTCTTTCCCGCGCCTGATATCGCCTGATACGTTGTCACGACCATCTCATACGGTTCAAATTTCAAAAGCGGCGTGATCAGCGGAACGTAGCTCTGTATGGAGCAGTTCGGCTTGACGGCGATGAAGCCGCGCTTTGTGCCGAGACGTTTTTTCTGAGTTTCTATAACGGCTGTGTGATCCGGGTTGATCTCCGGGATGAGCATCGGCACGTCGTCAAGGCCTCTGCACGCGGAATTGTTCGATACGACGGGGATCTCCGCCTTAGCGTATCTTTCTTCAAGCTCACGCACCTCAGCCTTAGGCAGATCGACCGCGCAGAACACCATATCGCACAGCTCTTTCATGCCTTCGACGTCGCCCGCGTCGCGCACGATCATATTCTTTATGTATTCCGGCATCGGAACGTCGAGCTTCCAGCGTCCGTCAAGCGCTTCAACGTACGTTTTTCCGGCGCTTCTCGGGCTTGCCGCTATCGCCGTGACTTCAAAGTATGGATGACCGTCGAGAAGAACGGCGAATCTCTGACCGACCATTCCCGTTGCTCCGATTATTCCTGCTCTGTATTTTTTCATAACTCTACCTCTGAATAAGCGTTTGTGTTATTATATGTTATTTTTCGCCCGTTGTCAAGTGGTTTTTTCCGCGTTGACCGTGTTTCGGCATCAAAAAGGGCGCGGCGGGCGTTTTTTTGTCATATTCGGCGCGTAAATGTAAGTATCCGCTTGACACGCGGCTGTCCTCATGATATAATAAGACAGAATATTATCTGACACCGGAGGATTTCATGAAAAAGATATTATGTCTGCTTCTGACGGTTCTGCTCTCAGCCGGAGCCGCGGCGGGCTGCGCCGGCGGACCCGCGCCCGGCACCGATCCCGCGACGGATGAAGCTTCCGCGACCGTGACGGAGTCCGCGCCCGCGACCGAAGAGGAAACGGAGCCTCTGACGGAAGAGGAAACAGAGCCTGTGACGGAAGAGGAGACGGAGCCTGTTACGTACGGAGAATTCATTGTCGTCCCGGACGAAACCGTGACCCTGTCCGTACCGCGCATCTACGGCGATCATATGGTGCTGCAGAGAGACGAAAAGATAAGGATCAGAGGTTATTCGGACAAGGACGGCACAGAGATCCGCGGCTTGTTCATGGACGACGAAGCGAGAGCCGTCGCCGCGGACGGCAAATGGGAGCTTGTATTTTCACCGAAGTCCGCGACAGCCGAGCCGCAGACGCTGACGATAGACGACAGCTGCGGCAACACGGTAAAATTTGAAGACGTGCTCGTCGGCGACGTGTGGTTCATCGGAGGTCAGTCGAACGCCGAGGTCACGTTTGCGGAGCTTCCGACGCTCATATCATCCCTCTCCGTCGACGAAAGCATGCCGGTCCGTCTTTTCATGCAGGGTGCGAGATACGTGATAGACCACCGCGAAGACGCCAAAGAGCCGTGCGATAACGTGCTCAATCCTTCGTGGTACTGGAAAAAGCTCAACCGCGGCAACGCCGTTGCGTTTTCCGTGCTCGGCTATTATTTCGGATGCAGGATAGCGGCGGACGCGGGCGTCCCCGTGGGAGTCATCTCCGTTGCGGCGTCCGGCGCGAAGATAAACGAACTCATGCCGGCGGAGCTTGTGCAGGAATTCAAATACAGAGTCGGCGGAAACGTGGGGCCCTCCGAATTTTACAATATGCTCGTCCATCCTTTCGTCGGGATGAGATTCAAAGGACTCGTATTTTTCCAGGGCGAAAGCGAAGGCTTTATGGGAGCAAATCCCTCGCCGAAAAAGTATTCGCACGATTTCAAGGCGCTCATGACGGAATACAGACAGAGATGGGGCTTCGAATTCCCGATATACAACGTTCAGCTGTCCGATTATACTTCGAAGGGCATATCCTTCTGCCCGAACTCCGGTTACATAAGAGCCCAGCAGTTCAACGCGTATCTTGCTATGACCGGCGTAAGGCTTATTCCGTCGTACGATCTCGGAAGCGACGAGAACGATCCGAATTACATGCATTCTCCTTATAAAAAAGAGCTTGCCGACAGGATCGCCGACGCGGTGCTCGCCGATCTGTACGGCGCGGACGGTGCGGAAAAGACGCTTGCTCCGGAGATGGAATCCGTAGCCCTGTCAGACGACAAGACGTATTACACGGTGAAGTTCAAAAACGTGGGCGAGGGTCTTATATCCGACAGCGGCGACGGGAAGATCGAAGGCTTCGGCGTCGGAGTCATCGGAGGTCTCAAGCCGGCTGAAGCCGAGATCATATCCGCCGACACGGTGAAGGTAACGGTTCCGGCAAAAGCGAAGCTTTCGGGCGTCGGTTACGTTGCCTCTCCGCACGTTGACAAGAACGCGTCTCACCTCAGAAGCTCTTACGGGATGCCGGCGCTCGCGTTTTACAAAGCACTGAAATGACGTTTATCGTCAGAAAAGAGGTTTGATATGAAAAGACTCACGGCGGCTTTACTTGCCGCGCTGATGCTCTTCTCCGCCGCCGCGTGCGATAATACGGATCAGCCGGTCACGGAAAACGTAACGACGGACAACGACACAGTCACGGAAAAGGAGACTACGGAAATGACAGACGCCGAAACCGAAACGCCGATCGTCGATGAAGATCCGGTGTTTTACGAGAACGCAGGCTGCGAGCCGCTCGACCCCGATAAAGTCGATTTTACCGGGACCGACTGGAGCGAAACGATCGCAAACGCAAACGAAAAAGCGAACGGAGTGAGCGGAAGGTTCGCCGACGCCGGCAGAAATAAATTCCTGATTTCAAACAGCGTGTCGTCCCTGCTCTACGATCTTACGACTCCGGGCAAAAAGCAGACGGAGGGCCTGTACAATTCGCAGGGTAAGCCGTATTACGAAAACACGGACGCCGCGTATATCGTACTGCCCGACGGCTCCGAATACACCACGTCCGCCTCGCTTGCCGACGGCAGGATGTCGAGCCACAGGATCGGATACTATTATTACGATTACCACTTCCTCGGTCAGGATTTCTCGCTTGAAGGCAACGGAGAAGACGAGGGGCTCAGCCTTATCGGCAGAAAAACAAAGTGGGTCGGTCACGACGTCACCAACCCGAAGCTCGACTCCGGCGTGATAACGTTTTCTGTCAAATCCCCGATCGACCCGTATATCTACTGTTCATCCGCTGATTTCAGCACCGAAAAATACAACGCGTTGAGGATAACGCTGAAAACAGAACGCGCCACGTCAGGTCAGATATTCCTGATTGCCGGCTCGCACAAGGACTACTCAGCCGAGCAGTTCACCACGTTTCAGTGCATATCCGGTCAATGGACGACGGTGACGGTCCTTCTCTCCGCCATACCGGATTACACCGGTAACGTAAAAGGTCTTCGCATCGACTGCGGAGCCGCCGCGGGCGAGACAATTCAGATCAACCGGATCGAGGCGATAAGCCGCGCCGGCACGTCCGTTCCGCTTGCGCTCGATCACACCTTCCACACCTATTCCGATAAAATGCACGAAACGGTGCGCGTGGTAGCGACAGACGATTACACCGAAGGCGGAAAGCTTGAAACAAGGACCGTTATCCCCGCCGATACCGTCAGAAAATTCATTATCAAAAACGCCTCGGGCGAGGTTTCCGCGCTTGACGGATTCGATTTTTCGACGGTCGAGTACGCGGCGTTCGACGTCAACGGCGCGGGCGTAGTCGGATGGATAATGCCGGCGACGGAAGGCAACGGTTATCTCAACGTAAAGCTTGAAGACGGATCATACGTCATAACACGCGGCATCGAGATCGGCAAAACGATCAAAAAAGGCTCGGATCTGCTGTTCGGACACAGGCTTTACACGTCCGATTCGCATCAGTTCAACGATTTCAGAAAAGAAGCTTACGTCGAAAGGAATCCCCTCACCGACGTCTTCATTGCGAAAAACGCCGACGACGCGAAATTCGAGGGCTACGACGCGCTTGCGGGCTGCTACGTCTTCTCGGTCAGATCCACCGAATTCACCGTGGCTTACTATCAGCTGCCCGACAAGCATTTCGCCGTTAACGCGCTTATCTGCGGCGACGGCGTTGTCGACAGAACGATATACGTCCGCACCGAGGAATGCCTCAAGACGAGGAGAGGCAGGCTTGAATGCGCCGCGATACTCGACGAAAACAACGTGATGCTTCCGCTCCCGCTCGAGGTCGGCAAGAACTTCGACGGCGAAAACGAGGAGCCGCTCTTCTTTCCCGAACACGCGACGGGTCAGGCGGCGTACGGCGAAACGTACGTTCCGATCACCGTCGGCAAGGATGAAAACAAGCGTTTCACGATGCTTCATCTGTATCAGAACTGGGGCAACTATCCGCTGAAGCAGCTTTCCTTCATCGCATTCCATATACCTTATTACCATCTCTCCGTCGGCGTTACGGAGACCACCTGCATCACGCCGTACTTCGTATACGGCAAGGACGGCTGGATGCTCCCGGACTTCCGTGCGAACTCCGCCCCCTTCTGGCCCGACGGCGTACAGCACACGAGCGTGGGCAGACAGTATTTCCTGCAATATAAAGACGCGGACGGCAGCACCTGCAAGACCGAGTCCCAGAGCGCGACGATCAAATCGTCCGGACCCGTATACGCCGATATCACGATGAACTTCCTGTCGGACGACGGAAAGATCAGGGCGAGCTACAGGCACGCGGAGATGGCTCAGACCGACGAGACGAGAACCTTTTACAAGATGCGCCTCGAGGTGCTTGACGATGTCAGCATTGCCGATTTCAGAAAAGACTTCTCCATCCTCTCCTTCGACGGACACTTCATCACGTTCTCGAAGGTCGGGTATCTCGACGAAAACAACAACCCGGTGATCGAAAACACGGGCGAGGCAGGGACCGACAGGTATATCAAGCTCGGTAAGGATCACCCGTATTTCGACTATTTCGGCGGCAGCGAGACCGATTCGGTCAACTACGCCGTGATAGTGATAAGAGACGATATAACGCTTTCCGGCAAAAAGTACGACGGAAATCTGATATTCAGAGACAAATTCGACGGCACGCTGAACACCGGTTATCTCACGCTTGATCTCGGTCAGTACACGCTGAAAAAAGGCGATCTGATCGAGCTCGATCTGATACTTCTCCCGTGGGGCTACAGCACGAGCAAAAACGACGATAACGTTCTGGGCGTAAGACGTGACAGCTGCCTCGATCCGTTCAGGCTGACGGTGACCGAGGGCGAACCCGTTGAGGATTGCTTCATCCCGTCCGTCAGGGCGAAGGACAACAAAGCCGTGTTCAGCATCTCCGGCGGCAAGAGCGTGGCGGCGGTCAGAGTCTACGGATTCGATTCGTACAAAGCTCCGACGGTGACGTTCAAAGCCGACGGAAAACAGACCGATATAAAACTCGCCGGACCGAACGGCTACGACGGATACGAGGTCTGCCGCGATGAGGACGGAACGTATTCCTTCTCGTTCAACGTGGATATGGACAAAGCCTCCGAATACGAAATAACCGTAACGCAATAAACGGCAAAGCGGATGCGCAGACCGCGTATCCGTGAAAAAGCGGCTGAAATAAGGGTTCAAGATCCTTATTTCAGCCGCTATTGTTTTATACCGTCAAATTATCTCATAGTCGCCCGAGCGCAAAAGCGAAAGCAGCTCCGCTTCGTTTGTGACGGGCTTATCCGTCGTGATCCCGGTGACGCCGACGTCCTCCCGCTGATGGCAGTCGGAGCCGGCTATCATATGAAGTCCGAATTTTTCAGCCCACGCAAGCGCTATATCGTTTCTGCTGTCGTGCCTCGGATTTCCGTTTTTGACCTCGATCCCGAACAGATACGAAGGATCGGTGATCTTCATAT
>CACWOQ010000068.1 GCA_902762505.1 uncultured Ruminococcus sp.
GCCGCGTGAAAAATTCCACCCTGCTGCGCAGCAGGGTGGAATTTCCACACAAAATATTTTTGTTTTTTTCACTGTCTACTTGACAGGGGGCGCATCACATCCGAGCCACCGGCGTGTTTTTATTTTCTGTTTATATAGATCAGCGCGCTCGTTTTCTTTTCCCTGAGCGTGAGCGTCAGACCGTCGCGCAGCCGTGCGCCGTCCGCCTCAAATACTTCCTCCGTGTCCGCGTTCCTCAGCTTGTACGTTTCGCCGGGAACGGCGAACGGAAGCTTTGCCGTAAACGTATCGGACCCGGCTTCCTCCATGCGGAAGGCGAGCAGTATCGCCTCGCCCGCGTCGGGATCGTCGTACGCGAACGCCGTCCAGTGAGATCTGTCGCTGTCGTGACGCCAGGGCGTAAGAACGTACATATCCTTCGTAAGCAGGTGTCTGACGCTTTTCCATTCGTTGAGATTACGGCGCATCAGATCGAAGTCGAGCAGGGGATTGTGCGTGAATTCGCCGCCGAAGTTATATATCGGAAGATAAGAGGCGCGCGCGACGTAAGGCGTGGAGCCGCTGTCTTTCGCGTAGCCGAGCTGATCGTCCGATTCCTTCGTGCTCGATCCGTGGTACGGGATCCAGCGGCAGAACGATGACGTCTGAGACAGACGCATCGAGGAAGAGGTACGGTCAAAGTCGGAGCGCATGAGCGGAAAACCGCGGCGCATCGATTCTATGTCGTTTCTGCCTCCGCCCGACGCGCAGGAGTCGACGAACGTGCATTTCCCGTTCCTGCGGCAGAAATCAATGATCCCGTCCCACAGCGCGTAGTGACCGCAGATGCATTTGTTTTCCGTGATGCCGTATCTCGGAGCGCCGCATTTTTCGGTCTCCTTGCCGTCCTTGTAAGGCCAGGCGAAGCCGGGGTCGCTGTTGTTGTCCTCGCGGTACATATCGACGCCGTTCTCGCCCATCATCTTCGTTATCCTGCCGAGTGTCCACGCAAGGCATTCGGGATTGCCGAGATCGTTCGTCCTCACGTCGCCCTCGCCTATGCTCCATTCCTCTTTATATCCGTAATTGCGGCAAAGCGCGGGGACGTTCGTCACGCGCTCCGGCTCGAACCATACGAGCACCTTCATCCCGAGCCTGTGACATTCCTCGTTGAATTGCAGAAACGTATCGCCGGGCCATTTCTCACGGTCAAGCTCCCACGAGCCGACGGTGTGCCACCACAGGCTTTCCACGGTCCTGCCCTCGTGATCCGTATACCAGCCGGCGTCAAACCAGCGGAAATCGGCTAAAAGGCCCTCCGCGACTATCTTGTCAAGCGTGGGCTTCCACGTGAAATACCGCTCGGAAATGCTTCCGTCGGAGTTCGGGAGCCCCGTGTCGTTCGCAAGGAAGACGGTCGAAAACGGTTTGAGCGGATCGCCCTCCGCGTCCGCCTTCGGAAGCACGTACTGCATATACCATCTGCGCCAGAGGTTTGTCGCGTCGTCATAATTTCTGCCCTTGTACGGCAGAAGAACGATCTGACCCGTGCGGACCTTTTCTCCGGGGAGAAGCACGGTATTAAGCGACAGATCCGTTTTGATCCTGACGCGCGTCGTCTTGTCCTCCGCGCTGAATATCGCGTTCCACGTTCCCGCCCAGCCTATCGCCATCATCGTGCCGCCGTTTCCGTGCACGAGGTCGAAGTACGGGAAAACTATGTGAGTAGCCCTGCCGCCGAGAGACTGAAAGAATTTGTCTGATTTTGAAAGGTCGTGCTCATACGCGGAATACCAGTTTTCATGGTCGCCCATACAGCCGCGCAGAACGGGATCCTTTCCCTGAAATTCACCGTCAAACGCGTATACGTCCGACAGTACCTCCGAGACCCCGTCGCCGACGTTCTCGAACCATACGGTGTATTCGCACTGTCCGTAAGGCTTAACGAGCCTCGATCTGACGGTGACGCTGACGTTTTTGTCGAGCCGGGCGGTGATCACGGTGTTCTGCTCATCCCCGCCGCCCGAAGTCATCTTGCGGGCGCCGCACCCCGACAGTCCTTTATAAGTCTTTCCGCCGTAGCAAAAGCCGAACGGCAGAGCGTCGGGCGACGAAAGAAGTTTTTCAAATATCCTTGTCCCGGAGACGATATCCGTGTTTTTCATTTTGCATCCTCGATGTTGTTCTTAAACGTTTTGAATACCGCGTATCCCGCGAGCAGCGCGATGAACGCGCCTACGCCTATCTCAGTCGCCGTGCGGCGCTGGCGGAGCCTTTTCGCTATTTTATAAAAATCTCCGGAGGGAGCCGCGGCGGCGTCCGTCTTCGCGGCGGCGAAATGCTCTCTGTATTCGCCGAGATACGCGCGGCAGCCGGCGCATCCGGCGAGGTGTGTGCGCAGCGCCCTGCGGGACTGCTCCGAAAGGCAGCCGTCCCTGTAAAGCGGTATCAGATCTCTTGCTATATCACAGTTGATATTCATCCCTGAGCTCCTCCTTCAATTGCTGTTTCGCTCTGAAAAAAATAACCTTTGCCGAATTCTCGCTTATCCCCAGGCTCTTGCCTATATCGGAAAACGAAAGCTCGCCGTATATACGCAGAAGCACCACGTCCCTGTATTTCTGCGGCAGAGCCGAGATCGCGCGTTTCACCGCCTCGCCCGTCATCTTTTTCTGGGTGATCCTCTCCGGATCCTCCTCGCCGCCGTCGCCGTCAGATACGAGATCTATATCGATCATCTTCACGCGGTTCTTGCGCAGATACTTGAAATACGTGTTTTTCGCCACCGCGGCGAGCCACGTGAATATCTCGCATGAGCCGTCGTATCTGTGAAAGGATATGAACGCCTGATAAAACGTCTCCTGCGTCATCTCCTCGCAAAGGAACGGGTCGGGACACATCTTCGACAGAAACGCGTATACACGTTTGAAATATTCGTTGTATATGTTTTCGAAGTCATTCATAAGTTTATACCGAAGATCCGCTTGCGGTTACGGATTTTCCGCTCCGGATCAGTTGTATTTTTGCATTGCCGCGTCGATGTTGCCGCCGATTATCAGATCCGCGGCGTCGTAAACGTCGGCGAACATGGCGTCAAGCGTATCAAGCTCGGCTTTCGTGAAATCGGACAGAACGTAGTCCTTGAGATCCTGCCGGGCGGCTTTGTCGCCGACGCCGAGCTTTATGCGCGGAAACTCCTCGGTGCCGAGCTGCTCGATTATATTGCCGACTCCGCGCTGACCCCCGGAGGAGCCCTTGCGGCGGATACGCATCTGCCCCACGTCGAAGTTTATATCGTCGCATACGACGAGCACGTCCTGGACGGGGACGTCGTACGCCGTCACAAAGCCCTTGACGGCGACGCCGGAAAGATTCATGTACGTCTGCGGCGTGACGATGAGACCGCGCCTGCCGCCGAGCTTTATCTCACCGTAAAGCGAATCGAACTTGGCGCGGCGGATGCGCACGTCCCTGTTCTTTTTCAGCCATTCCGAGAAAAGAAAGCCAGCGTTGTGGCGCGTGTGCGCGTACTGTCTGCCGGGATTGCCGAGACAGACGAGAAGAAACGTATAATCCGTATTTTTTGAAAAAAACATCGTATTGACCTGCCGTGTTATGGTAATAATGGGAAAGAAAGGCGGTGTGATATGACTTTATTTGACGCAATGCCGTCCGTATGGACGGCGCTTTCATTTGTTTTGCTGTGCTCTGCGGTCCTTTCCGGGTCGGATCTGCTGCTGCTCGGATGCGGGGCGTCGTTCGCGGGACTGTCGGTTTCGCTCTGCGGCTCCCCGATCAGGTATCAGTCCGCCGTGTTTTTCGCGTATCTTGCCGCCGTCGGCGCGGCGCGTCTGATAAAGCGCCGTATGCCGGAGGGCGACGAGCTCGCCGTGGCGCTGACCGATATAGATCCGTCGGGCGGGACGCTCTGCCTTCACGGCGCAAAGGTCGACGCCTTCCCCCGCGACGGGCTTTTCGTCTGCCGGCGCGGAGACGTGCTGACCGTCAGATCCTTACCGGACGGGACCCGCGTCGCCGACAGGGTCTGAGCCGGATACGGCGGATGAGACGGCGGCGGCGAAATATTCGTCCGGCACGAAGAAAAGAGCGGAGTCGCCGTACAGTAAAACGTGCGACAGGCTTTTGCGGACTCCGCACAGACAGCGGTACCGGCGCGCCGGTCTGCCGTTTTCTTTTACGTACTTTTTGTAGTCTTTGTATCCGAGCAGGGAGCGCGCGTGGATGAGATCGAGATCGAATACCGCGAGTCTGCGTCTGCCGGTTATCCTGTAAATGCGGAAAAGCGTGCCGTCAAGCTCGTATTCGTACGCCGAGGCGACGTATACGATGAATATCTGGCTCTGATACGCGAAAACCGCGAACGCGGCGACGTAAAGCGCCGGCAGAGACAGCCTGCGCGCGAAAACAACACAGGCGACGGAGACGGCGATAAGCATCACGCATAAGATCACGAAGAGAAACGCGCGTTTGTGCGCTCTGTAATATATCCTCATGTCATTTATGATAGCCGGAGCCCGCGTTTATGCTGAACGCCCGGTAGATCTGCTCCGCAAGGATCACTCTCATGAGCCTGTGCGGAAACGTCATTTTCGACACCGACAGCCGCAGATCCGCGCGCGCCTTCACCTCGGGCGAAAGCCCGTGAGAGGATCCGATGATGAACGCGATGTCTTTTCCGCAATCCGATATCGCGGCGGCGAGCTGCTCGCTTGAAAGCTGTCCGCCCTCGACGCAGAGCGCTATTTTATACGCGCGCTCCGGAAGGGCGCGGATTATACGCTCGCCCTCTGCCTGAAGCGCCGCGGCGATCTGACCGTCGGACGGCTGATCCGGCAGACGCTCTTCTTTTATTTCAACGTTTTTCACCCGGCAGAACCTGCCGAGGCGTTTCTCATACTCCGCGACGGCTTCGCGGTAGTACTGTTCTTTCAGATCTCCTACGTGGATCACGGTTACGTTCATATTATCCTCACGGTACCCGCGCGCTCTGCGCATTCGATTTCAAGGCCGTCGAGACGGAAAAGCCGCCTCGCCTCGTCGGCGGAGCGGAGCGCCGCCTCGTTCGTGTTGTTCTCTGCGGAAATGTGCCCGAGTATGACGCGCCGCGTGCCGTTGCCGTACAGATACGGCAAAAGCTCCGCGCACTGCGCGTTTGAAAGATGCCCCGAGTCTGACGCTATCCGCCGTTTGGTTTCGGCGGGGTAGGAGCCGTGTATCAGCATATCCGCGTCGTAATTGCTTTCAAGCAGAACGGCGCGGCATCCCGCAAGCGCCTGTTTCATCTGCTCCGTCACGAAGCCCGTGTCCGTCGCCGCAGCGGCGACGGTGCCGTCCGCGTGCGTGATCCTGTATCCGACGCTGCACCGGCTGTCGTGGCTTGTTATGAAGCTCCTTATTGTGAAGTCGCCGAGGGTCAGCTCGTATTCGCGCGGATGAGGTACGGCACCGCAGACGCGAAGAAACGGAACGCACGGAGCCGGCGCGTGGACCGGCACGGCGTATTTCGCGGTCAGCACCGGAAGAGCAGACGTGTGATCGGTGTGCTCGTGCGTTATCAGAATCGCGGAAAGCTCCGACGGCGAGGCGCCGAGTCCGGCGAGCGATCCGGCTATGCGCCGGCAGCTGCCGCCGGCGTCTATCAGAAACGAAGTCGTCCCGTCCGTAAAAAAACTGCAGTTGCCGGACGAGGAAGAAAATAAAGAATAAGCGTGTACCGGCATCAGCTGAAAAGCTCTCCGATCCTGTCGAAAATATCAAAATAAAGATCCAGCAGATCAAGGCTGAACACAAACGCGAGAGGGATGAAAACAAGCATCAGAGTCTTCGCGATCTTTTTGCGTTTGTTTGCTTTTTGCGCGAGCTGTTCGCGGCGCCCGTACGGGATCGACGGATCGAGCTCCTCCGGCTTGACCGTGCCGCCGCCGAAACCGCGGTTGAGTATCAGCACCGCTATGATAAGCCCGCTGACGATCAGACCGAGCACGAGAGTGCAGACGGGCGTCGTCGGGAAATACCGGCGTTCAAGATAAAGAAAGAGCTGATATACTGACTCAAAAAGGGCGAAAAGCCCGAGCAGTAAAAGTGATCTCTGCCATGCTTTCACAGTCTTTCCGCCTCGCTTTCAACGATATAAGCGGCGAATTCACAGCAGAGGCGTCTGACCTCCGCTCTGTCGGCACGGGGAAAATAAAGCCTGTACGCGTTGACCGCTCCGCGGACGAAAACGCCGACGTATACGGTCCCCGCCGGATCTTTTTCCGTGCCTCCGCCGGGTCCGGCGTACCCCGTCGCCGATACGGCGATATCCGCGCCGAAAAGCGCGGCTGCGCCGGACGCCATCTCTGATGCCGCGGCGAGGCTGACCTCGGTGTATTTTTCTATCGTCCCGGACGATACGCCGAGAAGAGAGATCTTAGCGTCGTTGCAGTACGTTACCGCGCCGCCCGGAAAGACTGCGGAGGCGCCCGGAACGTCCGTCACGGATTTGCACAAAAGCCCTCCGGTGCAGCTTTCGGCGAAGGTTATCTTCAGACCCTTTGATATAAGGATCTCCACGGCTTTTTTGAATATCATATCATTCCTCCGCCGGCTTTACGGTCTTTGTCATACGCACGGCGTACACGGGCAGATATTCCGACAGCTTATACACCTGTACCGAATCCGCGTAATCCGGATATTTGTCGGCGAGCGTGCGGATCGTGGCTTCTCTTATACGCGCCTCGGCGTTGTCAAGCTCGGTGCTTATCTCAAAGAAGTAACCCTTTGAAAGCCTCTGCGTCTCGACCTGGCGGCTCACCGCGTCGTAAAGCTCGGACGGGGTGGACGGGTCAAAATTGTTGTGGGAATAGTACGTCGTTTTCGCGCCGCACACGGGCACGGCGGCGATGCTTTTTTCGTGGTCGAGATAAAACGAGGCGTCGTCGCGGAACAGATAAAGGTGCGACTGTATCCCGCGCAGCTCCTGACCGTTGAGAATGCCGTCAAGATCGTCGCCGTATACGTCGACGTTGTAATAGTCGTCGCCGCATAATACGACGTTCCAGTACCTGTTGCCGCCGCTTGCGATGAACGAGTTGCCGTAGTATTCGTCGTACAGAAGCTTGAACGCCTTCGCGTAGCCGAGCGACGTCGCCCTGCCCTCGACGAGAGCGCCGTATGCCGTGTCGGCGTAGACTCCGCCGCTCTCGACCTTTTCGCATATGCCGCAGAGATAGTCGTGGATCAGCTGTGCGGAAAGAAACGGGTCCTGAACGTCTGCCGTCATCGCGTCTATCTTTTTCTTTGCCGCCTTGAAGCGGTTTTTTGATTTTTCAAGGAATTTCGAGCTGTCGCTGTCATTCGCCGTGTACGGTATCCACACGCGGGTGTATTTGCCGTCGACGACGGACGGCAGGATCACGAGCCTGCCCGATTTTTTTCCCGATTCCGTGTATCCGTGGTTCTTCAGATCGAAGCCGTCCGCGTTGACGTAGTAAAGGGACGGTTCGTCGTACGTGAGCGCGCGGACGATCGAGGAAAGCTCCTGCGCGGACAGGACGAGAGGCATAAGCTCCGTATACTGCTTTCCTTTTTCGATCGTCTCCTTCAATACGTCGTAAACGTACTGCCCGCGGGAGCCGAGTGTGTTGAAATACAGAGATCCCGCGCGGACCTCCGGCTCACGCAAAAGCTTTTCCGATTCCTTTTCGTAGGCGTGATCGGTCTTGGACTGAGCGCCCACGCTCGCGGCTGAATATATGACTAAAGAAATGAATATAACGCAGAACAGGAAAAAACAGATCTTTTTTACGGTTTTTTTCATTTCGGTATCTCTTTCATATCGCTTTACTCAAATATAACACAAATATTTGCATTTTTCAAGATATACAGGTAAATTGAAATGAAACAAAAGCGCCGCAGAAGGATCGCCGGGCGGTACGCTTCATGCGCCCGACGCGCCGCCGGACTGAAAACGGTACGGATGAAAACAATTTCAATAAAACCATTGACAAACAACTTTCTTTATGATATGATGTAAACAAGGAATAGCATACGATCCCGAAAAACATAACAACTCGGCTGCGAAACAGCAAGACGGTGCAAACCGTTAAAACGAGCAAGGGCAAATATTAAACCCTGTTGCTTTTGTCAAGAGTGACGTAAGAACACTTCGGCGGTGCCGAAAGTGCGATATGATCTTCATTCCGGTTTTGGAGGAAAAGAAAATGAAAAGAATCCTTATTTGTATGCTTTTGACGGTCTTGATGATAGCCTCGTGCTCCGTCAGCGAAAAAAACGGCGCGGACGGTCGGGGCGCCGCGGTATCGACGGAAGCGGAGCGCTCATCAGCGGAGCATCGAGATTAGACAACACCGAAGGAATACACAGCTACAACGGAACACAATTCTATGGAGAAACGTTAGAGTGGACAATAACCGCAGATGCCGGACAACGTAGTATTGTATGTGCAATAAAAGGCAGTGATATTGATGCCGCTGGCAGTTTATATGATATTGTATCAGCGATAAAGCTCTCTGTTTCAAGATCAAAAAACATAGGAGTATGGTATATAGGCAGCGCGATAACTGAATCGGAACTGAACAATTTGAATAATGAGCTTAATAATGGCAGATGGGTTGTCGCGTGCTTTTCCTTTGGTTACAGTGGCCATGTAATTGTAATAAAAGACTATGATTCTGCAACGACTTGTTATACAATTTGGGATCCGTGGGATGATTCAACTAAGCTGATTACCAAATATCAACTGTGTAATAATATGATCCAATTAAGTGAAAGCGGTATAACATATACGCTTGATGCTGTTGTATACTGCAGATAGGAGAAAAAAATGAGGCAAATTTTAAAATATACGTGTTTATCGGCAATTGTTTTCTCGCTTTTTATTGCGGGTTTTACAAACACTTGTTTTGCTGAAGAAGAAACATCGTCCGTATATGTATCTCAGGAAGAGCGCAGGTATGTTGCGGATATATTAAAAAATGATAATGGTGATATAAGCCGTTATCTTGATTACAACGGTTTTAAAATAGTTGAGGCATCAATAACCCCTGTTTACTGGATCGATCCGCTGGATTACAGCAAAACAAACAGCATTGAAATAATCAGACTGTATGATAACAATACAAAATACGGATCTTTATTTGTTGTAAAGTTGATAGATAAAGAGGAAAACTATGCGGGAAATCTAAGCTTTACCATTAAAGATGACACGGCATGTTTTATGGGAGCAACCATTATTACGGATGAAGGATATTCACATTCTTCATGTAGTTATGCAGACCATGCAGAAAGAATACGAAAATGCTTAAAAGAAACACAAATCATTCCACTATCAAAATCATTCCACTATCAGATGTAAAATATGTAATCATCGAAAGGATAGGCGAATTCTTCTATATAAAAAATGAAAGCCATGACATCTTTGTATCGTTGGGTTTAATATATAACAAATCAACTGAAGGATCAACGGTTACTGACTACACTCTCAACAAAACAGAGTTAAAAATTTTATCGGATAATAGGCTCAGACAATACGAAAAAATGATGGAGGAAAAGAAAGAATGGGAAAAGGAACATCCGGGCGAAGAATGGCATTATTACGGATCTGACGGCGGAACACCAATATCAAGCATTTGCAGCGAGGTCGACAATATACTTGACATTGACGCATTCTTTGAGCGTGCTTTAATTAAAGAAGCTGACGATATAGCCGGTCAGGCTGCTGCAAAAAAAACAAACATTATACAGCGAAACAAAGTTGAAACAGAAACGGAAACAAAAAACACAACCAATACATGGATCGTGTTGATTGTCTCAACAATTACGGTCGTTTTGATCGCGCTGATTATAACGTTTTTGAACAAAAAGAAAAATTCCGATTTATCATGATCCTGCAACGGGATCGATTAACTTAGCAGCATGATAAATTTAATCGTTTTGCGATTTCAAACTTACGGTTATCAGTGAATGATCGTTTACCGCTCTTGTCGAATACAAATAAAAAAGTGCTTTCGGCTATGCCAAAAGCGGCAATACTCTCTGCAGTCTGACTTTGGAGGAAAGAAAATGAAAAGGATCGTTATTTGTATACTTTTGACGGTCATGATGATAACCTCGTGCTCCGTCAGTGAAAAAAACGGCGCGGACGGTCGGGGCGCCGCGGTATCGACGGAAGCGGAGACCGGTTCCGCCGGAACGTCCGTAAGTGAAGAAGTCACGGAAGCCGGAAGTGGAACGACCGCTGTCGACGTATCGGGCCTGAGCGGATATACCGTTTATCCGGTAAGCGCGGACTACGGCGAGGGCAACCCGTTCGCCTGTGAGCCGGCTGAGGGCTTCCACGCGTTTTCCGGCGTTAAAAGCGACGCCGATACCGGCGTCAAAACGAAAACGTTTGAGTACAACGGCAAAACCGTTGAGCTTACGTACGACGGAAAGACGGATTCCTCGCTCGGCGATCACGGCCCTGTCAGCGTTTACTCGTACGCAGATCCCGGATTTGCCGAACGGTTCTTCGGACGACGGTATGACGAATACACCTCCACCGTGTCGTTTTACGAAAACGGTGAAATATGCGAGATATCAGGCTCGCTTCTCGGTCTGCCCGAAACGGACGGTGCCCGCGATACGGAGGCTTTGAAAGCCGCGGTGACCGGCAAATACGGTAATACGTTCCGAGGAGCATAAAAACTCCAAAGGCGAGGTGAATTATATCACTTTCCGGTGGTTCAACAAAAAGAACGGCGTCCGCATCAACGACGGCGTCACCGTATCTGTCCTCACGGACGGGACGCCGATGCAGGTGAAAATGCCGTCCGGAAATAAGCTTGAAGAGCTTAACGCTCACTTGAATTCGGAGGAAGCGTCGGCGATAATCGAGGACAGGATATCAAAAACTCTCGCGGACAAAGGCTTTACCCGTCTGACCGTTGATGAATATTACGTCCGGATATACGGCTCAGCCGATATCGACGCGGAAACGGCGAAAAAGCTTGCCGCTGACGAAGAAAAGAAGTATGAAGGCGTTTATCCGACGATGCTCTTTGACGTATATGAAGGAAAACCCGCCTTTTACTGCACGGATCTCGTCTGCTACGCCGACGGCGAAAACAATGCTCATTCGGTGACGGCTGAGTTCCTCAT
>CACWOQ010000069.1 GCA_902762505.1 uncultured Ruminococcus sp.
CCGTTTCCCGAGCGCCCGTCTAATATATCACTTTTTTCTCCCTTTGTCAACCCCTTTTTTGTCCTTTTTTTCGCTTCCTTACACTTGGTCGGGCGTTTCTACCATATCTTGTATCATTCAGCTCTTTGGGACAAAGATGTAGCGTATCTATTATAAAACTCCGTATAACGTCCTTCATCCAGCGCGTCACGAATCTTTTGCATCAGCTCGTTATAGAAATATAGGTTGTGCATGACGGCGAGTCTCATACCGAGCATTTCCTTTGATTTCAACAGATGTCTTATATATCCTTTTGAGTAATTGCGGCACGTCGGACAGCCGCAGCTTGCGCTGATCGGTGATGTGTCGCGCTCATATTTTTTGTTGTTCAGGTTGACGGTTCCCTCCCACGTGAACAGGAAACCGTGCCTTGCGTTGCGCGAAGGCATGACGCAGTCGAAGAAATCGACGCCGCGGTATACGCCCTCGATTATGTTTTCCGGAGTTCCGACGCCCATAAGGTACCTGGGCTTGTCCTGCGGGGCGTACGGGAGGACGTTGTCGAGCACGTCGTACATTACCTCCGTCGGTTCACCGACAGCGAGCCCGCCGACGGCGTAGCCGTCCATATCGAGCTCCGCTATCTGCTTCATGTGGTTTATGCGCAGGTCGTTATACGTGGCGCCCTGATTTATGGCGAAGAGCATCTGCCGCGGATTTATCGTGTCCGGCAGCGAATTCAGCCTGTCAAGCTCTGCGCGGCAGCGCAAAAGCCAGCGGTACGTGCGCTCCGTCGACGCTTTTGCGTAGGAATACTCCGCGGGATTTTCGACGCATTCGTCAAACGCCATTGCGATGGTGGACGCGAGGTTCGACTGTATCCGCATGGATTCCTCGGGACCCATGAAAATACGTTTGCCGTCGATATGTGAAGCGAACTTCACGCCCTCTTCCGTGATCTTGCGCAAGGGTGCGAGCGAAAACACCTGGAATCCGCCGCTGTCAGTCAAGACGGGCCTGTCCCAGTTGAAGAATTTGCGTATGCCGCCCATATCGCGGATTACGTCGTCGCCCGGGCGTATATGGAGGTGATATGTATTGGAAAGCTCGATCTGGCAGCCCAGATCGTAAAGATCCATCGTCGACACCGCGCCTTTGATGGCAGCCGAGGTCCCGACGTTCATGAACACGGGCGTCTGCGCCGTCCCGTGCACAGAGGTAAAAACGCCGCGCCTCGCGCGGCCTTCGGTCTTTAATACTTCAAACATTTTGTCTTCCTTTTAGGAAAATTAAGAATTCATTAAGAATTATTCCGCCTTTATTCTTTCGTCCGCTATTATGTGCTTCACCGTATCACACGGCTCATAAAGCTCCGTTTTGAAAAATACGGGATATATCGTTTTATCCGTGTCAAACGGGATCCACTCAAACGTTTCGGTTATTCCGCTGTTTGTAACAGAGCTGACGCGCGGCTCATAATCGGCGGGCGTTTTCATATAGTAATAAAAACATATTTCATATATTTCGCGCCCTGTATTGTCGCCTGTGTCGCCGTAAAAGTAGTTTTCGCTTACAAAACCGAGCCGGTCTATCGAAAGCTCAACCCCGAGTTCCTCGTAAACCTCGCGGATTATCGCCTGCTCCGACGTTTCACCGATTTTTATGCGTCCGCCGACGGAATAGTAATAATCGTCCCTCGGATTTTTTGCCATAAGAACCTTATTATCTTTTAATATAACAGCGCCGACGCGCAGATTAACCACGCCCTCGTCGACTCTGACGGTAATATCACTGCTCATTATTTTTCTTCTTTATTCTTTATTATTTCGGCGGGAGCAAGCCCCCGCCCTACGATTACATTTTAAACCTTTTTACGTCCACGCACCGCTTCTTTTCCGTATCATAATCAAATATTGCGCCGTGAAGCGTTACTGGGTTATCCGAGAAATCAAATTTCACGGGCAGATGCATCATAAGCTTCTCTATTATATTTTCCTTTTTTATACCGAGGACGGAATCGTCGGGACCGCACATACCGAGATCGGTGATATATGCCGTTCCTTTCGGCATTATCCGCTCGTCGGCTGTCTGAACGTGGGTGTGCGTGCCGAAGATCACGTCTATCTTGCCGTCGAAATAATGCGACATGGCTATCTTTTCGCTCGTCGCCTCGGCGTGGATATCGAGTATCGAGATATCGTATTTTCCCGCCGCTGCTTTAAGCATTTTTTCGACCGTGCGGAACGGGCACGAAAGCGGCTCGAGGTACACGAGTCCGAGCACGTTCATGACGAGGATCCTCATGCCTTTTTCCGGCAGGATCGTGTATCCGGTCCCCGGGACCTCAGGCGGAAAATTACCCGGACGGACGATATTCTTCGTCTCATCCAGGTATTCCCGTATTTCTCTTCTTTTGAAAGTATGGTTTCCGGTCGTGATGCAGTCCACGCCGTATTTTATCAGATCGTTCGCCGTCTTCACGTCGATACCGTTAGTTGCGGCGCTGTTTTCGCCGTTGCAGACAACGAAATCTATCCGGTACTCGCGGCGTATGTCAAACAACTCGCGCGTGATACGCGCCGCGGCGTTCGGACCCGCCACGTCTCCGAGCGCTAAAATCCTGAAGATCATACGCTCCTCATTTCCAGAGCGTGAGCGCGGCGCCGTTATAGTAGTGTTTTACTATAAATTTATAATCCTTGCCCTGCTCCGCGTAGATGCCGGCTCCGTACTGGCTCATTCCGACGCCGTGGCCCCAGCCGTATACGTCGAACGTGAACGTGTCCGTTTCCTTGTCGTAGCTGACCGTATAATTCGTCGCCGCGAGGCTGAACAGGCTCTTCGAGCCCTGACCCGTGAACGACGCCGAACCGACGCGCAGCGTCTTTACCCTGCCGTTTTCGTTCAGGGCTATGCTGATCCACTCGGCGGGATCGTCCGGGAAGGTCGCCTTCGAGTCACGCGAGAGGACCTTTTTCTTTACCTCCGCGGACGTATATTTCTTCTGAGAGTAAACGTTGTAGGTATCTTTCGTCTCCGGAGTCGTGACGCCGGTGAGGCACGGCATGCCGCCGCCCCAGACGTTCGCCATAGAATCCGTCATTCCGTATGAGCAGGCGTGGAAAACAGCCTCTATCGGCTTGCCCTCCCACGTGAGTATTATGCCCGAGGTCTCTATGACCGCGCGCTTTATCTTCGCGTAAATCTCTTTTGTATATTCCTTATCCGACCATGAAGCGAGCGCCGATTCATAGCTCCTGTACGACTGGCAGTGCCCGGAGCTCGTGCATACGTCCGCGCCCTCGGGGCCGTGTGAGGATGAATGATAATAAGAACTCGACTGCGATTTGTATATCGCGAACGTTCTGCTTGCCACAGCCTGCGCTTTCAGCGCCTCAATGCCGTATCTGAGCGGCATTTCCGCGGCGATGACGCCGACGATATAGTCGCCCATGAGCATCGTCTCATATTTTCCGGTCGATTTTATATATACCTTTATATATTTCGCATCGCAGCCGACGTATCCGTCGGAGTTGTTTTCCGCGGGATCGTCGTCGGGGGCGGTTGTATCCGGTACTGTCGTGACGGGCACCGTCGTTTGCGGAGCCGTCGTTTGCGGGGCGGTCGTTTGCGGCGCAGTCGTCACATTTGTTGTTTCGGCTGCCGTTGTTTCCGTATCGGAAGCGGGAACTGTCGTTTCCGCAGGCGCGGGAGAAAGCAGTCTTTCCTCCGTCTCGTTATATCCCGTTTCAAACGAAAGCATCTGCTGATATTTGTCCAAAAGCACGCCTTCCGTCCCGTCGCGGCGGAAAGACCTTACCGGATAATCCCCGGTATAGGGCAGCTCTTCCGTTTCAGCCTCCGCGGACTGTGTGAACTCGGGTATCGGAGACAGCGCCTCGCCGTCCTTAACAGCCGTTTCGTCAACGGTGACGGGCAGCTTCTCCTCGGCTTTCCTGTATGTAAGCGTCAGCACGGTGGGCACGATCAGCGCCACTGCGAGAAACACCGCGCACAGTGAAATAAGTCGTTTCAAAACAATTTCCTCGTGATCCGCCGTCCGGTGCTTCAGTCAAGCTCCCAGACGATCTTGTTTTCTTTGAACGTTCCCTCGTAGGAGCGTCCGGACGTCCAGTAATACGTACCGTGTCCGTCCATCATATTGGACCTGAACTGACCGACGTAGTATTCTCCGCTAGTCCAGGTATACGTTCCCTCGCCTTCTCTCACGTCGGCGACGAAATCTCCTTCGTATTTATCACCGTTCGGGTATACGAAGACTCCCTTTCCGTCCTTCACGTCGTTTACGAAGGTGCCCGTATAACTGCTCCCGTCAGCCCATATATAGGTGCCTTCGCCGTCCTTCATGTCGTTTTTGTAAGTTCCGTCGTAATACGAGCCGTCAGCCCACGTGTATTTGCCCTTGCCGCTGCGCAGGCCGTTTTCCATGAAGCCCTCGTATCTGTCTCCGACCGCCGGCTGATAGACGTACGTGCCGTAGCCCGTCATCTGTCCGTTCACGAAATCCCCGTCATAGTATTCGCCGGAGCTGAACGTCAGTCTTCCCTTGCCGTTAGGCAAAAGATCCTTCGTCTGTCCCACGTATACCGTACCGTCCTGGTACGTTATCGTATTGTTCGGCAGATCGAGCTCCGCCTTGCCGCCGTCCGCGAAATAAACCGTGCCGGTGGAAGGCTCGCCGTCCTTGCCGATCTTGCCGAAAAAGCGCGTTTCTCCCGAATCCGACGCGTATTTTATGATTCTGAACCCGGAAAGATATACGATCAGATAAGCCGCGCCTGCGAAAAGCAGGGTCAGTACCGCGATTATCACCGCCGCTTTTACGGCTTTATTCACTTTCAATTCCTTGATTTTCACTTTTGTCTCCGAAAAAGTCGATTTGCCCGCCCGATAATAACTATGCAGAGCCGCCCGTTATTATGACAGCCCGAACAGTTCGGACATCATGGAAACGATGCCCGGCACGACAAGCAGACTGACAGCGGCTACCAGTACGAAAAGGAGAACGCCGAACGCCGCGGCGCCTATGCTTGTCCCGCGTTTTGAAAATATGTTGTCAGCTCTGTAACGGAGCTCTTCCGGAATGTAGTAGGCTGACGACGAGATCACGGCGTTTTCTGCGCGTTTTCTGTCGGCGCCTTTAAGCGACGACGGATCCGGCAGCCCCTCGGGCAGAACGGAGCGCAGCACGCTGCCGTAGGTCCTGCCGTTTTTAATCGCGGATCTGACGAACAGGTTTTTCTCGAATTTTGTAGATGATAAAACTATCGCTCCGTCCGGGTCTGTGGCTCCGCTGTCGAGCAAAAACCTGATGAACGAACCGAGTACGAGCTTATGGTAAAGCGATATCGCCGCCGCGGCAACGACGCCGATGAACATGCAGATTATGATGAGCCGCACGTTTTTTGTATAATCCGGCAGATTTTCGATTGCCGACAACAATATATGCATAAATTCACCCTTAAAAAACTCAAAATACAACATTGTGTGGCACGGCATGCTTCAATAACTATATGTAGTATTTTTGCCGTTTTTGCGCAGTTTTTGCTATACTTTGATGGTGTTATTATAAACCCCAGTTGTATATCCTGAGTTATAATTTTGTGAACCCGATTTAAATTTTGCCCGTCAGAAATCGAAAACGTCGTCGCCGCAGAGGCGTTTTATCAGCGCTTCGAGGTCGTCATTGTCGCCGTACGTTATCTCCAGCGTGTGCTTTTTGCCCTTGTTTATCGTAACTTTTCTGCCGAGTATTGAGAACATCCGTTCGGATAACGCGGTTTCATAGCTCTTCGTTCTCGGATCTTCGGGCTGTGATACCTTCGGCTCTTTGAGCCTTTTTACGTACGATTCTGTTGCGCGTACGGTCAGATTCAGTTTTATCACCGTTTCAGCCGCGGCTTTCATCAGCGCCTCGTCGCCGAGTCCGGCTATCACCTTTGCATGGCCGTCGGTAAGCTTTCCCTCGGCGACGTACGCTTTGATGGCTTCGGGAAGATCGAGCAGACGGAGCGAGTTTGCGACTGACGATCTCGGTTTTCCGACTCTGTCTGCAAGCTCCTGCTGTGTAAGCGAAAAGTCGTCGATTATCGCTCTGTACGCTTCTGCTATTTCGATGGGATTAAGATCTGCTCTCTGAATATTCTCGATCAGGGCTACCTCCGCCGCTTCTGAGCTTGACAGCTCGGTTATAATGGCGGGGACCTCGGTCAGTCCGGCAAGCTTCGCCGCGCGGAACCTTCGTTCGCCGGCGACAATAACGTAAAATCCGTCACCGGCGGATCTTACGATGATCGGCTGGATCACGCCGTGAGTTTTGATCGACTCCGCAAGCTCTGCAATCGCGGATTCATCGAAAATTTTTCTCGGCTGGTTTTTGTTTGTTTCTATATCGTTGATGCTCAGCACGGATACGCCGCCTGTCTGTTCAATTGAATTCGATTCGAAAAGAGCGTCAAGACCGCGCCCCATCGCTTTTTTTCTTGTGCTCATATTTGCCTCCATATATAATAGAATAATATATATGATAACGGACACTATATCCGACAACAGACCGTTCGCCGTAATGTTCCACGTGGAACATTTGTTATTACTGCGGTCCGATAATGTTCCACGTGGAACATTACAGACCGATACGTTTCATTATCTCCTTTGCAGCCGCGTTATACGCTTCCGCGCCTTTGCCGTTCTTCTCATAATACTGAATCGGTTCACCGAAGCCCGGCGCTTCGGAGATCTTGACGCTGCGCGGGATAGTTGTGGCGAGAAGTTTGCCGGCATAGTATCTTTTCAGCTCTGCGGCTACCTCCTGCGAAAGATTCAGTCTTCCGTTGTACATCGTTATAAGTATTCCGGTCAGTTCAAGTTCCGGGTTGTATCTTCTTTTGACTTCTTTAACAGTCATCAAAAGCTGTGTAAGCCCTTCAAGCGAAAAATATTCGCAAAGCATGGGAACTATGATGCCGTCCGCAGCGACAAGCGCGTTTACCGTAATAAGTCCGAGTGAAGGCGGACAGTCGATCACGGTGAGGTCGTAATCATCCTTTATCGCCGCGAGCGCTTTTTTCAGTCTTGCTTCACGGGATTCCGAATCCACAAGCTCGAATTCAGCTCCGGCAAGACTTATATTTGCCGGAATGATGCTGAGATTGTCGAATTTAGTTTCTGCAACCGCTGTCTGCGCGTCCGACCGTGATATAAGAATGTCATACGTTGACGCGGTAATGTGTTTTTTGTTAATTCCGACGCCGCTCGTGGTGTTACCCTGGGGGTCGCAGTCTACAAGCAGAACTTTTTTGCCTGTGAGCGCCGCCCCGGCGGCTATATTTATCGCGGAAGTCGATTTTCCGACTCCGCCTTTCTGGTTAGCAAAAGCGAGGATCCTGCCCATTTTTATGCTCCTTCGTTGTTTTCATTCTTTTTTACGGCTTTTTTCTTTTTATACGGTCCGTTTATGCGGAAAGCGAGCAGATCGAGAGGTCTCGCAAGCTCGTTCATTATGAGTACCGCGGGGTACGCGCCGTCGTAAAACACGCCGGTATACCTGAAAAGCACCGTCAATCCTCCGCATCCTACGCCGAACAGCACCTGTCCGAGCGTCGTACAGGGTGACGTTGCATGGTCTGTCGCCATGAAAAACGCCGCAAGCAGTACGCCGCCCGAGAGGATCGAGTAAATCGCATAGCTCGAATCTATGTCGATCCTCGGGAACAGGTATGTTATCGCCATTACGGTCAGTACGAACGAAACGGGGATCTTATACGATATTATCCCCCGGAAAATCAGGAAAAGCCCGCCGAGAAGTATCAATAAAGCCGAAATTTCGCCGATATTCCCGGCACATTTCCCGTAAAGCAGCTCAAAAACCGATTCATTGGGGAATTGTCCTTCATTCAGAGCCGTCATCGCCGTATCGACTGAAAGCTCCGGCGACACGTTGGAGAAGAGCGGAAGCGGCGTTTTCGGCGCCGTATATATCATCATTTTGCCGAATATCAGCATTATTACGGTTCGCGCAAACAAGGCGGGATTCAGAAAATTATTTCCCGTACCGCCGGCGAGCTGTTTTATGCCCATGGCGATAACTCCGCCGACAGCCGGTATCCACAGCGGTGTCGCCGCCGGCAGCGTCAGAGACAGCATGATCCCCGACACAACGGCGGCAAGATCGCCGATCAGCGGCTTTTTATAGATCAGAAACGTGAGAAGCGCGTCGGTTGCAACGCACGAAGCGACCGTTACGGCGATCACAAGGAGGACTCTCGGTCCGAAAAGATACGTCGCCCAGACGATCACGGGCAAGAGCGCCGCGATCACATGGAGCATTATCCCGGCAACTGAGCAGGAGCCGGTCAGAAAAACGCTGTTCCTGCCGCGTTTCACGGGGGAAATATCGCGTTTCAGTAATTCGTTTATTTTCATAATCGTTATTCTTCGGATCCTTCCACACGCAATTTTGCGGTCCGGATCAGCCTCTTTATAGGTATATACGCCGGGCAGACGTAGTCGCAGCAGCCGCATTCCGTGCACGCTCTGACTCCGTATGTGTCGCACACGGCGTATTTCTTTTTTCTCGAGTTTTCAGCGAGATAATACGGCATTATTCTCGACGGGCAGACGGCTACGCATCTGCCGCACCGGGTGCACGGACTCATCGCCGGGATATCGCCGTCGCCCGGATAAAAGACGGTAACGGCGTCGGTCAAGGGCCCTATCGGATCGTCGGCGGTTTTGCAGAGCCTGCCGCGCATCGGTCCGCCGTCTATTATCCTGTCCGCGTCGCCAGGATCGACTCCGCAAAAGTCAAGCAGGGCGGAAATCGGCGCTCCTACGGGGCATAGAACGTTATTGTCCTCAAAAGTGACTATCCTTTCGCAGTACGGAACGCCGAGAACGGCGGCTCTGTAAGCGGCGACGGCGGTTTCCGCGTCAAATACGCAGCATTTCGACCGTTCGGGGCGGCTTGCGTCGGAAAGGCGCGTGCCGGTGACGGCGTATATCATCGCGACCTCCTCGTCCTGAGGATACCGGCGTTTCATGGCGTGGAGTTCAAACAGCGGATCCCGTCTTGCGGCGGCTGATATCGCGCCGTAGTACGGCGCGTCCTTTTCCACGGCTATTTCGCATCTGCGGACGTCGAGCGCGATCATGAGCAGCTTTGCGCCGTCTATCACGCTTTTCATATCTTCTTCTATCAGTTTTCTGCGGCTGTAAACCCCGGGTTCGCTCTCACAGCAGTTGAGGATGAACCTCATCGTTCCGCCCGCGGCGGCGCGCACGCGCTCAAAGGCGTAGCCGTAGCTGCCGCGGCAGGGAACGGCAGCCGTTCGCAGAAGGTCCGTAACCTCGTCGGGCGAAAGCTCAGCCGCCGGTTTTTGAAGCGGCGGAAGCGGCTGTTTTTCATCAGAGCCGTCAGGTATCACGGTTATACAGCCGTTTTTTCCGGGTTCTGCGCGCTCGATTTTGCCTGACAGCGCCGTATATACGGGTATTCTTGCACCTCCGCGTTCAAACGAGCCGACGCATCCGTACGCCGCGACGTGATCTCCCGCGGATACGCACGGTTCAAGCTCCGCGTCATCCGGCACGGTGAGCGTAAGACGTTCGACGCCGGTGAGCACGGTCACGTTTTTCGCAGGGGTCTTGCCGCTGTGCTGAAGATCAAGCCCGCCTGAAAAAGTGTAAGCCATTTATATAACGCTCCGTTTTCGTATAATATGTCAATATGTATTATACCACCGCACGGAGGCGATTACAACAAAAGAGAGAGGCATATTTTATAAAAATTTTATAAATATTTATAGAAGCGGCACGCAAGAACGAAGAAAAAGCACTATATGTTGGATTTTTGTCCGTCTTTACCGGGCGTTTCATAATTGTCGTGGCTGTATTTCGGGTCCGTCACGTCGCTTGACGAAGCGCGGCGGCTCGACCGTATGTGCCCGGCGGCTTCATCGTCGGGGGAGTCCCACCCCTCAAAACTCCCCCTGCCCCCCCTCTTACCCCCTCCATCAACTCTCTAAGTTGATGGGGCGCCGGAAAAACGCGCGGAGCGCTCATAACTCATAACTGATAACTGATGACTTAAACGGCTTTTTCGCCTTTATGATCCGGCTCTGCCGGATCATCGCGTTCCGGGCTGGTGGGGGGGCAGCACCGGAACGCGGTTCGCGCGGCGGCATGACTCTGCGGGCAGCAGTAATCGAAGGAGATCCTTCGCTTCGCTCAGAATGACCGGACGCGGCGGCTCGACCGGAC
>CACWOQ010000070.1 GCA_902762505.1 uncultured Ruminococcus sp.
TCATGCTGTCTTAATGCTTGACGAGTGCTTTCTGCCTCTTATGGATGCCGGTCCGTCATATTATCTCAGAATGCAGGATCGCTTACATAATATGGGGACGGTGCTTCATCTGAGAGCTTTTACCAAGACATTTGCGATCCCGGGAATCAGGATCGGATATATCGTATCCGACGAAAAATGCCTGACGGACGAGCCCGGCGTTTTCGCGGCGGGAGACTGCCGTACGAAAGCCGTGCGTCAGATCACGACGGCTGTGTCCGACGGTGCGACCGCGGCGCTCGCCGCCTGCCGCTTCATCGACGGCAGATAAAACAAAAACACGGCAATGAAGGAAAAGATCAAAAAGTACGCGCATAGCTACACGGGCAGGGTAATAGCTTTGTCCGCCTTTTCCGTTGCAGTCTATATCGTATCCGCGGCGTTCAAGCTGATAACCGGCATAAGGCTCAATTCACTGTGGTACATCTTCAACGGCTGTTACTGCGCCGTGCTCGTTGCGGCTCGCATAATCTCGATATATACGTACGAAAAAGCCGAGAGAACGCCGGACGCAAAGCAGAGGATAAACGTGGAAACGCGATTCTACAAACGCGGCGGACTGTTCATATTCCTCATGGCTGCCGTATATTTCGTGCTTTGCACGTATATGTTCACGCAGGACTACGCTGTGGTCGCCGAAGGAACCGTTATGATAGCGATCGTCGTAGGGATCGTCGTGTATAAGCTCGTGTTTTCGATATACGGGCTCCATATGACGAGAAAACTTCACGACAGAGTTACGGAAACGCTGAAAACCGTGAGCTTTACGGACGCAGGCATATCGCTTGTCATCGCGTTCTGCACGCTTCTGAACGTGGTCGACAAAACCGCGGCGGTGAAAAGCAGCGCGATCCTCGGTATGATCATCAGCGCCGGCTTTATGGTAAGCGGAATGGTGATGACCGTCAGCAGAAACCGCAGGTACAGGATGGTGAAATATGAGAAATGATCTGATCAAAGCGAAAGCGTCGCTCTCGGAAGGGCACGCCTGCGCCGTCTGCCGTGACGGCGAAACGGTTTACGCCGACGGGCGCGGCATAGCGCCGCTCCTGAGCCTCGTATCGGGACCCGGAGGGCTTGAAGGATACACCGCCGCCGACCGTGTGATCGGCTCCGCCGCCGCTTATATCCTGGTCGAGGCGAAGGTTAGAGAAGCGTACGCCGTGACGATGTCCGAAGGGGCTGTGCGGATTTTTGCAGATCACGGCGTTGTTGCGTCATATCAAAAACTGACCGCCTTTATCCGAAACAGGGCCGGCGACGGGCTTTGCCCGATGGAGGAAAGAGCGCTCGGAATGGATTCGCCGGAAGGCGCCTGCGCGATATTCAGAGCGCGTCTCGCGGAGCTTAAAAAATGAAGACAATTGCGTATATACATACGGATATGAAGGAAAAATTCGGGCTTCCGAGGCAAAGCGGCGTCGTTCCGTCACTCTGCGGAAGGATCGTTTTTGAACCGGAATTCAAAAATCCGGACGCTCTCCGCGGACTCGAAGGCTTTTCTCATATCTGGGTCATCTGGAGATTTGACGGGTTTGACGGCGAAAAATGGTCGCCGACGGTACGCCCTCCGCGCTTAGGCGGGAATAAAAGGATGGGAGTATTCGCCACACGCTCACCAAACCGTCCGAATCCGATAGGACTGTCCGTGCTGAAGCTTGACGGGATCGAAGGCACGGACCTGCTCGTTTCCGGAGTGGATATGAAAGACGGCACGGCTGTATACGATATCAAACCGTATCTTAAAGTGTCCGACTGTATCCCGGACGCGACGGAGGGCTTCGCCGCCTTTACTAAGGATAAAAAATGCAAGGTATCGTTCGAATGCGACGCATCGCCGCTTTCTCCGGATGATAAAAAAACCGTTATAGAGCTGCTTGAACAGGATCCGCGCCCGGCTTACAAGAACGAACCGGACAGGATCTACGGAATGAATTATAAAGGATATGAGATCAGATTCAAAACGGCTGACGGAAAAGTGACCGTCATTGAAGTGAAGGAGATAAAACGTCATGAATGAAACAAAGAACCGTACGTTCAGGACCGAGACGGGCGTGCAGACGAAAAACATTTTGTATTTCACGCTGACCGGGGTCGTGCTGCTCGCGCTTGCGCTTTTCGCTCTGAAAATAAGCGCGGCGCTGTACGCGGTCATCGCCGTTTGCATATTCACGTCGGTACTGATGCTTATCGTACTTCAGGTGTCAACGAGGTGGACGATCATGTTTGAAGGGTCGCGCCTCTACGTACACAACAGTCACAGCGGGATGCTCCGCGCGTCGTATGACTGCGGGGAAATCAGGTATTCTCAGCTGAAGCTCATACAGACGAGCGCCGCAAAGGACACGGGATATATGGAGATCCCCGGAACGATCCACAAATACGGAAACATCAAGGATTTTTCAAAGCTTTGCGCGTATCTTGAAGCAAATCTCGAACCGTAAAAAAGAGCCTCTCGGCTCTTTTTTGTTTTGTATGTCGTCAAATAAGAAATCGGGCGCCCGGTAAAAGCGCCCGTGTTTTCTTATTTGTTTGCGAGATACTCGTTCAGCTTTTTTACAAGCTCGTCGGGATCGGTGCCGTGAACGGCGCAGGCGTCTTCTATCGTCTCGCCTCTGGAGGCGGGGCATCCGAGACAATGCATTCCGATCTCAAAGAAAAACACAGCCGTTTCACGGTCCATATCGAGAACGTCTCCGATAACGGATTTTCTTGTTACTTCCATTTTTATATCCATCCTTTCGTTATTATCTTCCGGATAGATTATACTCCAAAACCGCGGATTTGTCAAGACCTTTTACGGCAGTCAACTCAATATCTTTTCCTTCACGGTCAAGCGCTGCGAGAACTTCGCCGCAGCCGGTAAAGCCGCCGAGCAGAACGTCGATCTTTGAGGAGACTATCCTGTCGGCGTCACGGTATGCGTTTGACGTACTGCACAGAGAGGACAGATACGCGACGGCGGAGTCGTCCGCCGTTATACGGACGCCGAAAGCCTCTCCCGAGCCGATGATCCGTTTTTTTACAATGAGCACGACGTCGTCCTTTGTCAGAGGCTTGAAGCGTATCACCGCGTCAAAATGTGAAAAGCGCGTATCGTATGACGGCGTGTCGGTCTTTGAAAATCCCGCGCGGCGGTGAATACCGCTGTTATCCGTCGCTATGACGACCGCTCCGGAAAAGTCGACTTTTCTGCCGCGGCAATCCGTAAGCTCGCCGAAGTCGAGAAGCTGATCTATTATCGCCCTAACGTCGGCGTGCGCCGAGTCGACGTTTTCAAAGCAAATCACGCAGTACGGCGTACGGATGGCGCAGCGCGTCAGCGCGCCGCCCTCGTCGTGACCGACGTAGCCGGGCGGCGCTCCGGTCAGAACGGAAACCGAATGCGGTTCCGTGTATTCGCTCATGTCGAATCTGTACAGAGGCCGCCGGACGTGCCCGGCTATCGTCTTGACGCACTCGGTCTTTCCGACTCCGCGCGGACCGGTGAATAACAGCGAAACGAAAGGTCCCGGGGATGACGGCTGCCGCCGCGACAGCGCCGAGCAGATCGACGATATCGCCTCGTCCTGTCCCGCTAACTTTTCGCTCAGTCTTTCGCGCAAGCCGTCACAGCACGGCGCACCGTCGCCGCCGAGCCGCCGTCTCAACGCCTCGCGGACGTCGTCCTCCGTGACCGCGGCGGCGCGTTTGCAAGCCGACGAAGAGCACGCATCGTCAAGCAGATCGAGGGCTTTATCGGGCAAATATCTGTTTTTGATATATCTCGATGAAAGCGAAACGCAAAGCTTCAGAGCGCCGTCGCTTACACGCACGCCGTGATGATGCTCGTAAAGCGCTTTGACCCCGGACAGCATCACGACGCAATGCTCAACGTCCGGCTCGTTCACCGTAACCGGACTGAATCTTCGTGAAAGCGCGGGATCCGATTCGACGTACCGCTCGTATTCATCGTGAGTCGTGGCACCTATAACAGATAATTCACCGCGTCCGAGAGCGTTTTTGAGCATCCCGGAAGCGTCTGTCGCGCCCTCAGCCGCGCCTGCGCCGATCAGAGTGTGAAGCTCGTCGAAGAAAAGTATCACGTCGCCGCGCGCGGCGGATTCGTCAATGATGCCGTGAAAGCGCTCTTCAAAATCACCGCGGTATTTTGCTCCGGAAAGCGCCGCAGACATGTCCACGCTTATGATCGTCTTTCCGAGAAGCGACGGCGGAACGTCGCCTCTTTCGAGCATTGCGGCTACGCCCTCAACGACCGCCGTCTTGCCCACCCCAGCTTCGCCGATGAGACACGGGGCGTTTTTTGTTCTGTGGCAGAGTATCCTCAGCACGTCTTCACATTCGCTTTGCCTGCCTATACACGGGTCGAGGACGCCGCGTCTGTATTGCTCGCAAAGATCTTTACCGTATTTTTGCAGAAATCCGTCGTCTTTCAAACGCCTTTTTCTGCCGGCGCCGCGCGATTCTATCACCGACATCGCGTCGGAATAAAGCTCGGAGACCGAAACGCCCTGATCCGATATGAATTTTGCCGCGGTACAGCCGTCCTCGGAGCACAGCGCCATCAGTATGTGTTCCGTGCCCGCCTCGCCGCCGCGCGCGCCGGCGTACGACGAGGCGTACCTCAGCGCGTGCATGGCTCTGACCGAATAGCCGCCGCTTTCATAAAGAGACTGCGCGCCCTCCGCGCCGATCACGTTCGCGACGGGCTTTGCACGCACGCCTCTCGCAGTAAGGAGCTTGAACGCCGCGCATTCGGGATATGACAAAAGAGAAAGAAGTATATGCTCGGTCCCTATGAATGGACAGCCGTATTCCGCGGACAGCCCGGCGGCGTTCTCCAGTGCTTTTTTTGCGGTGGCGGTAAAACGCATGAAATATTTTCCTCTCGTTTTTCTTGATTATTTTCTTTCATTGACCGTTATATTCATGCAGATCGCAAAAAACGTTACAGTCTGCCGCCATAACGTCCCAAGTCGCCCTGTCCACCTCGCCCGTCGGCGGAAGCCCGTGTTTTTGCTGAACGGCTGTTACGGCTTTTACTTCCGCGTCTCCGTATACGCCGTCGAGCTCAACGTGTTCCGTTTCGTATTCGGATGAAATGTATCTCAGAACGAGCTGGATCAGGTATATTATATCGCCTGAATCGCCTTTTGCGGCTTTATAACCGCCGCGCGGAAAAATGCACAGCGAAGCCGGACGGCACGCCTCTTCCGTAACATCGGCGTAATCATATCTGATCGCGTCGAACGTCACCTGATCGACTATGCCGGTTACCGGCAGACCGCGGAATTTCTGATACGCCGAAACGGCGGCGGCTGTCTCATTGCCGTATATACCGTCGGCGGCTGTTTGCGGGATCGCGCTGTTTTTCAGCGAGATATAGTACAGATAAGTCTGCAGCTGTTTAACGTACTCCGACGTACCGTTTCTCATACCGCCGCCTCCCCGTAAACATCTCCGCCAAACTGTCCGTTGTTGAAGCTTTCGCCGTCCGATATCAGTTCAAATTCGTTCGTGACGGCGTCCCACGTGATCGGACCCGTGATCCCCGTGACCTCGATGCCGAATATGCTTTGAAGCGCGGAAACCGCGGCTTCCGTCTTCGCGTCGTACGTACCGGTGATCCCCGGAGGATCGACCGTATCGTATACCTGCGATATCACACCGATATAATACTGGAGCCGCTCCACCTCGGCGCCGGAAGAGCCGACGGACAGAAGCTTACCGGCGAACGGCGCCGTCGTCGTGACGTCCTCGCTCTTTATGTTGTCTGTTATACCGAAATAAACGTCGTAGATCGCAAAAACCGTCTGCCTGTCGACGACTCCGGTCTGTTCAAGTCCGAAAAGCTCCTGCACGCCCTTGACCGCCTGCCCGGTCATCGGACCGTATATACCGTCTACTTCAATGTTCGGGACTTCCGCGTAATACAGACCGATGCTGTTCAAATAATACTGGAGCACCGATACGATTATACCTGTCTGACCGGGATATATTTCCGACGGCAGCTGCATGCTCACCTCGTCAAGAGTTACCCCCTCGCTTTCCACTTCATTGAGTCTTTTCACTCCCGAGTAAACGAACTGGATCCTGTACCACGTCGCGCTGTCGACCGTACCGGTCACGGGCATTCCGAATATACGCTGAAACTCGGAGACGGCAGCCTCCGTTTCCTCCGTATATATATACGATACTCTTGAGATCTTCGGTATCGCCGGATAGTTTTTACCGATCCTGTTGAGCCTCAGACCGAGGAACAAAACGGAATCGTCCGCAACTCCGACGCGCAGCGGCATAGGCGGAGTTACAGAACGAAGCTCTCCCACTTCAACGTCCGTTATGAGCTCGATATCCTGTCCGTAATAATAACGGAGTATTTCGATCGCCGTATAGCCGTTGTTTGCCATGGTCACCGTACCCCATTGAGAAAGTCCGCGGCAGGTGGAAGTCGTACCGTTGCAGTATGCGGCGAACAGCGGCTCGACACGCCCGCGCCGTCTGATATACGAATTGAATATCTCGTCAGTCACGCGGCTTATCGGCTCATAAACGGCGTGACCGCGGATATATGACTGATCGGCGGAGGTGTCATTCGTGATATCAAAGAAGTAACCCCTGCTCCTGTAGTATTCCGTGTAGACGCGGTTCATTGTAAACGAGATTATCGCGTGAACGTTTGCGCGTATCGCCTGCTCGGGCCACGTCGGATAGATCTCACAGCTTGCGCAGTTTTTGATATAATCCGGAAAGCCGACCGTAACGTTCGCGGCGTTTTTGTCGTCCGGACTTCCGAGATGTACGGTGATCTTTTCGGGAATGACGGGTAACAGCTCAGCCACGGTAGACCCCCTTTCCGGACACGGCGGGCGCGTCTGCCGTGTATACGCACGATGGCGTCCTGCGCTCGCTGCCGACGGCGCAGGACGCGGTCAGCGGTATCATCACCATCGTCTGATCCGACGTTACGCCCGAAAAAACCGGAACGCCCGGAGAGACGAGAGTATAATATCCGTCAAGCATCACCGTGACGCGGTAAACGTAACTGTCCGCTCCTTCGCTCCCCGGTTCAAGAGACGAGCTTACGTCCGGGGCGGGGAGCGCTGTCGCGCCTGTCTGACCGCTGTCGTCTGTGACGAGTCTGTAAAGCACAGTGTCGACTCCGTCAGACACGGCGCTTATCATCACCTCTGCGCCGCGAAGCGGAGAAGACGTGTCAAACGTAGTGACCGAAACAGACAGATAACCGGTTTGTTCTGCCAAAATGATTCTCCTTTCTTTTTGATCCATACGTATATTATGACAAAGTGCGAAAAAAATTGACTGCGTCCCGATGATTTACAAAAAAATCCGCGTTTATCAAAGCCGCATCGAACACAGAATAAGACGGCGCGAAAGGAGGAGCTTATGAAAAAAACGGGATTTACGGCAATGATATCGCTGTTGCTTTGCGTAACGTCGGTCACGGTGTGCGCGGAGCAGAACGACTTTTATATTATGAGACAGAAAGACCACAAAAGACCGTCTCTTGATCCGTGTCTGTCGTATATTGAAGAAAACGGCGGGATCTTCATCGGACCGGACGAGCCGGTGATATATCTGACCTTTGACGCCGGATATGAAAACGGAAACGTTGAAAAGACGGTCGACGCGCTTGACCGTCATAACGCCAAAGGAACGTTTTTCGTGTTAGACAACATCATAAGGCGTGATACCGATCTTCTGATCAAAATGGCGGAGCACGGGCACACCGTTGCCAACCATTCGGCGCACCATAAGAATATGACCGCCATGACGGCGGAGCAGATAGACATGGAGCTTTCCGGACTCCGTTCCGCATATAAGGAACTGACCGGAAAGAATATGAGTATGTTCTTCAGACCGCCCGAAGGAAAATGCAGCAGATCCATGCTTGAAAAGGTTTCCGCGCTCGGTTATAAAACGGTATTCTGGAGCTTTGCTTACGCCGACTGGGACAACAACAAACAACCGGATCCGGAATACGCGATAAAACTGATCCTTGACAATACGCACAACGGAATGATAATCCTGCTTCATCCGACGTCGAAAACGAACGCGTCTATCCTTGACCGTCTGCTTGACGAGTGGGAAAACCGGGGATATCGTTTCGGCACGCTTGACGAGCTGATATGAGATTACTGTGTCTGATCCTTTCGCTTGCCGTGTCGTTTCACCCGGGATCATATAAAAAGAAAAGAGTGGCTCTTACGTTCGACGACGGACCGCACGGAGTATATACGGCACAGATATTGAAGATACTTTATGAGTACGGCGTACAGGCGACTTTTTTCACGATAGGATCAAACGCTGAAAGATATCCGGAGCTGGTCAGAGCCGAATACGATCTCGGCCACGAGATCGGAAATCACACTTATTCGCATAGCGTCTCGCCGTCTCATCTTACGGATGAAATAAAAAAAGCCGACCGTGTGATCAGAGAAATAACCGGCAAGACAACGGAAGTGTTCAGACCGCCGGAGGGCAAAATAAGCAGAGACGCCGCGTCAGCCGTGAACGCGCTCGGAAAAACGACGGTTCTGTGGGACGTGGACACGCGGGACTGGGCGCACACGCCGGTCGACGCGATCGTTGAAAACGTAAAGCGAAGCGTGCGCGACGGCTCGGTGATACTGTTTCATGATTTTGTAAAGCCGCCGTCGCCCACACCGGAGGCTTTAAGGATAATAATACCTTACCTGATGGATAACGGTTATGAATTCGTCACCGTATCGGCGCTGTATCACGACGCGGAAAAAACAGGCACGGTCCCATCATATTTCATCGGATAAAAACAGCCGTCCGGGCAAATAATGAGTACCGTACCGTGTGACAAACGGTGAATACGTCAATAATAACAAACAAACGGCAGGTGCAGATATGAGAGGGAAAACGAAAGGACTGCTTTGCGTTCTGTTTTCGGCGCTGTGCATATTCGTCGCCGCGGCGGGAGCGGCTGACGCCGTGATTTCCGACAGCGTGACCGTTATGGCTGCGGACGCGTCCGGTGCGGAGCTTCTTACAGACGGCGGCGATAAAATCGCATACGCGTTGGGCGTGCCGCTGAAACGCGTCGGCGTATCGGTCATAAAGACGGAGCGCGTGATACTCGGAGGACAGAGCTTCGGTGTGAAGCTGAAGCTTGACGGAGTTCAGATATCGGGGATGACGAAGGTGAGAGGCGTCGAAGGAGAGTCGGATCCGGCGTCGGACGCGGGCCTTGCGGTAAACGACGTTATAACGGAAGCAAACGGCGAAAAAATCAACAGCAGTGAAGACTTTATCAGACTTGTTGCGGAAAGCGGCGGCGCCCCTGTCAGGGTGATATACAGGCGCGGCGGCGAGCAGAGAGAAACGGAACTGAAACCGGTCAGGGATGAAAACGGAATATACAAAGCCGGACTGTGGATAAAGGATTCCTCGGCGGGAATAGGGACCCTGACTTATATGACGGAGGACGGCGTGTCATTCGGCGGGCTCGGTCACGGGATCTGCGATCCGGAGCTTCAAAAACCGTATCGGTTCAACGATGGTGAGATATACGGAGCGACGATAACCGGATGCAAAGCGGGCAAAGCCGGGGACCCCGGCGAGCTGAGAGGGTATTTCGGAGCGGAGCGAACCGGCAGCGTCGAAAAAAACACCGGATCCGGTGTGTTCGGCAAATTCGATAAAGCGGTGAGCGGGGATCGGATAGAAGTGGCGCTGAAGAATAACGTCAGAGAGGGCGCGTGCTCGATCGTATGCACGGTCGACGAAACCGGTCCTCACGTGTATGACGCACAGATAACGTGTATTCTTTCCGGCACGTCGGAAACAAAGAACTTTATCATAAGGGTCACGGATAAAAAGCTGATCGAAAAGACCGGCGGAATAGTGCAGGGGATGAGCGGAAGCCCGGTGATACAGAACGGCAGGCTCGTAGGAGCGGTGACTCACGTTCTCGTCAACGATCCGAGCAGAGGATACGGGATCTTCATTGAAAACATGCTCGTATATTCGGAATAAAAAAACGGGTGCGCAGAATGCCCGCCATAAGGAAGTTTTTTCACCTCACGTTCGAGTGGTGAGTAAGTGAGCCCTGAAAAATAAAAGCAGACTGAGAACAAAATCAGTCTGCTTTTTCGTGTTCAACCGGTATAATGAAGACGTTCGCTTCGCTCACTAATGAAGACGGGCTATGCCCTAA
>CACWOQ010000071.1 GCA_902762505.1 uncultured Ruminococcus sp.
AAACGGCATACCGTTTAAGGCAATACATATTGAGAGCAAGGAACAGGCACAAAATGCTCCGACACCGATTACGACATATGCTTTGTTCTGTGATGGAGACTATATTTACAATGAGCAGATGAATGACACTAAGTTTTTGAAACTGGTGTCAAAATAACAGATACATCACGGCACCCGCAATGCCATCAAAGACGGCGTGAGCCGGTGAGTATGCGTCGGCTCTCTGCCGAACCCTAATTACCGGTAAAGCCCGGTTTGACCGGCTGAAAACGTTCCGGCGAAAGGAGTATGAAGTATGATAAAAAACGTTGGTATCGTAAGTCTGTCAAGCGGGATCGCCGGCGAACCTTTTGTTCGTTTTGAGACCGAGATCGGGATCCGCAGACTGAAGGACTTAGGCTTGAACGTAAAGTTTATGCCGCATGCACTTGCGGGGCTCGACTATATCAAAGCACACCCGGAGAAAAGAGCCGAAGATCTGCTGCAGGCGTTTTGTGATCCGGAGATCGATATGATCCTGTGCGCGATAGGCGGCGACGATACTTACCGTCTTCTGCCGTATCTGTTCGACCGCAATGAGCTTTCAGATGCTGTGACCGAAAAGGTATTTCTCGGCTTTTCTGATACGACGGTCAACCATCTGATGCTTCATAAAGTCGGGCTGAATACATTTTACGGTCAGGCGTTTCTGCCGGATATCTGCGAGCTCAGCCCGCAAATGCACCCTTATACGCGGAAGTATTTTGAAGAACTGATCTTCACCGGAACGATCGGAAAGATAACGCCGAGCGACGTCTGGTATGAAGAACGGAAAAGCTTTAAGCCCGATCAGGTAGGAGTACCGCCGGTGTCTCATCCCGATCACGGCTTTGAGCTTCTGCAGGGTAAGCCCGTGTTCTCCGGTAAAATACTCGGCGGGTGTATAGATTCAATGTATGATATGTTCAACGGCGACCGTTACGCGGATATGCCGGTTTTGTGTGAGAAATATCACCTGTTCCCCGATGCGGAAGAGTGGAAAGGGCGCATCCTTCTTATCGAATCAAGCGAAGAGCTGCCTTCACCGGAAATATACGGGAGGTCGCTTGAATATCTTAAGGAGCGCGGCGTGTTCGACGCCGTTTCCGGCGTTCTCGCCGGTAAGCCCATGAACGAAACTTACGCCCGGGAATACAAGCAGCAGCTGATCCGTGTGATCGACAACGCCGATCTGCCGGTTGTCTTCAACGTGAACGTCGGACACGCGATGCCGAGGTGCATCGTTCCGTTCGGCGTTGAAGCTGTCGTCGATGCAAACGAACAGATCATAAGATTTGACGCGTGAACACCGTATAACTTTCCCGCGCGTCTCAAAATAATCAAAAAATTGCGGAGGTACAGGATAATGACGGATAACGCTTACGTTACAGCATCGTCTTTCGTTTGGATGATCACGGGTGCCGTGATCTTTATCGCCGCACCCGTGATTATGGCTCTGATCTGGAAGATCAAGAAAAAAGAGCCCTTTACGACAATTCTGATCGGCGCTGCCGCGTTTATGGTTTTTGCGCTGATCCTCGAAAAGCCGATCCAGAACGCCATTCTGTTTCCGACGTCGATGGGAATTCCGGAACACGCGATCAGCCGCTTTTTCGCCGAAAACCCCGTGCTTCTCTGCCTTGCCGTCGGGCTTTTCCCCGGATTATTTGAAGAAACCGGCAGACTTATCGCCTTTAAGACCGTGCTGAAAAAGCGTGTCAACAAAGAAACGTCGATCTCATACGGTATCGGGCATGGCGGTTTTGAAGTTATTCTGATACTCGGTATAACGTATATTCAGTACATAATCTACGCCGTTATGATAAACTCCGGCACATTCGGCGCCGTGACAGAACAGGTGGCGGCGCAGGCGCCGGAACAGCTCGGCAGCATCAAGGCCGTCGTTGATCTGCTCACCGGCTTCTCGCTTGCCGATCTCGGTATCGCCGCATTCGAGCGGATATTTGCCGTTTTATTCCATATCGGCGCGTCGATCCTTGTATTCTACGCGTGCCGTGACAGAAAGCGGTTTTGGCTGTACCCCGCCGCGATCGTTATTCACACCGGAATGGATTTTATCGGCGCTTTGAGTATATTCAACGTTATAAATATGCCTGCGTGGCTGCTTGAAGTCGTCGTTGCAGTATTCGGCTTGCTTACGTTCTTTTCAGCGTACCTTCTGCTTTACAAAAAGTCAAAGGACGGTCATACCGATAAAGGTGATTCATGAAACTGATTCTTGTAAAAGGCTCCTATGAGTATAAAAAACAAATAACCGAAATGATGGACGAGTGGACGGGATCGGGCGAAAAGATCGTCCCGTGGGCTATACGCCGCGCCGACTATCACGATTTCGATTCATATCTTGATTCTCTTGAAAATAAAGAACCTCAAGGCGACGCCGTTTCCGATTCGACGTTTTTCTGCTTTGACGAAGACAGAGATATAATCGTCGGCGCCGTAAACATAAGACACCGTCTGAACGACCGGCTGCTGCTTGACGGAGGTCATATCGGCGACGGGGTCAGACCGGGTGAGCGAAGGAAAGGCGTCGCCACGAAAATGATAGCGATGGCTCTTCAAAAATGCAGAGAGCTCGGGATAAAAAGAGTCCTTATGGTATGCGACAAGGACAATATCGGTTCCGCCAAAAGCATAATCAAAAACGGCGGCGTGCTTGAAAACGAGATCGAAGTCAACGGCGTGACAGAACAGCGTTATTGGATCGATCTTGAATGATAAACTTCGGAGGCGACTATGGAAGCAGTCCTTTATATCCACGGCAAAGGAGGCAGCTCGTCTGAGGCTGAGCATTACCGTTCTCTGTTCCCTTCGCGGCACGTTGCCGGCGTCGACTACGACGTTTCATCGCCGCAAAATGCTGTCAAAACGATCCGCGGGTGTGTAAAGGAACTCAGCCTCAGCTATGATAAAATAACGCTTATCGCAAACAGTATAGGCGCGTATTTCACGATGATATCCGACGTTGACGAATATATCAGCCGCGCTTATTTCATTTCACCCGTTGTCGATATGGAGAGCCTCATCACCGATATGATGAAGGAGTCCGGCGTAACGGCGAAGGAGCTTTCCGAAAAAGGTACCGTCGTCACGCCATCCGGCGATACGTTGTCGTGGGAATACCTTTGTTTTGTGCGAGATCATCCTGTCGTATGGAACGCTCCGACCGACGTACTGTACGGTGAAAAAGACGAGCTGGTCTCATATAATAGCGTATATGCGTTCTCGGTTAAGCATAACGCATCGCTTACCGTAATGAAAAACGGCGAGCATTGGTTCCATACTGAAGAACAGATGCGTTTTACGGATAATTGGATAAAAAGCGGGGTTCATAATGATTGAAATTAAGAAAGCTGTTTTTGACAGCGAAACAGTCGAGGAATTGATCGGATTGTCACGGCTCTGGGCTGACGAGGGATGCTCGTTCGGCGTCATTCCGAATACTGCCGACGATCTGAAACAGCCGTGTTATACGGCGCTCGACGGCGGCAGAATAGCAGGTTACGTTTTCGGGCACTATTACGTGACCGAGCGCAGAATGTCGTGCATAGATATCGGCTCGCGGTGTTTTGAAGTCGATGAGCTTTACGTTCTTCCGGAATACAGATCGGCGGGTATCGGATCAGAGCTTTTGCAAAGAATAGAACGCGAAGCCGCCGCAAACGCAGAATATATAACTCTTTCAACGTCGACGAAGGATTACAAAAAAATACTTAAATTCTATGCGGAGGATAACGGCATGACGTTTCATGACGCGTTTCTTTTCAAGAAAACTGATAATGAAAAACGTATCTGCATCAAAACAGACGGGTCGTATCTGACGTCGCTTAAAATCGGCTGCGCTGAAATTGCGGACAAGCCTTCCCCACTCTTCCGCATGAGGATGATATCAAAAGACGGATCAAAATTCGAGTTTGACGCGACTGATGCGAAAAACGTGATCCGCAATGGCGAAGAATACGTCTTTTCAGGTCTTCCCTGCGACGTTACGGTAAAGCTTGTGATACGCAAAACGGACCGAATATGCGTTTTCGCAAGCGTAGAAAACCGGACCGATATGGCGATAGAGTGGATCGTACTGATGCCTGTACATCTGCCGGCGCTTCAGGGCGACGGCGGAGCCGACGGAAGCAGCATTCTTTTGCCGTACAACGAAGGCGTGATCGTCTCGACTCTTAAAAACGTCCCGGATCTTTCTCCCGAATATCCGTCGCTCGGCAGTTATATGATGTTCCCGAACATGATGTGCTCTCAGGTCGCGTCTTATCTGTATAAAGACGGCGGCGACAGGTATATGACGGTCGCCGCAAAGGACAAGGACCGCGGACCGAAAGAGATCACCGTAAGAGGCGGCGAGCTTTCGTTCAAGCTGTACTGCGGAGCTGATTTCGGCGCCGATGCCGCAATCGATTATCCGTTAGAGTTTACCGCGGGAGACGGCGGATGGGAAGCTGCTGTCACCGGATACCGCGAATTCTTCGAGGAAAATCTCCCGCCTCGCGTCAAAAAAATCAAGGATAACACGGATCTTCCTGACTGGTATACCGACAACACGCTCGTCATCACGTATCCCGTACGCGGCGTGCACGATATGGACAAGCCGGAGCCCAACGCTCTGTTCCCGTATGAAAACGCTCTGCCTTATATCGACGAGGCGGCAGAAAAAACGGGAATGCGTCCTCTCGCGCTTCTTATGCACTGGGAAGGCACCGCCCCGTGGGCTCCGCCATACGTATGGCCGCCGTACGGCGGAGTCGAGCCGTTCAACAGATTCCGCGACAGCCTCCACAAAAGGGGGTATATGCTCGGCGTATACTGCTCCGGCTTCGGATATACAAAACGCTCGAACATTATTCCGGAGTATGACAATACCGAAAAGATCGAACGGGAAGACCTGCTTGAGGCGATGTGCGCGGGCCCCGGGGACAAAGTACTTCCGAGCCGTATCTGCACTGCTCAGCGCTCGGGATACGACGTATGCCCAGCGTGCCGCCGCGGCGCCGGTATACTGCTCGACGCTTATTCTCCGCTTTTTGAAAGCGGTATAGACTATGCGCAGATACTCGATCAGAATCACGGCGGCGGACAGTATCTCTGCTATTCCTCAAAACACGGACACGCTCCGACTCCCGGCGTCTGGATGACCGGCAATATGCAGAAAATGCTGACCGGATGGAACAGAAAAGCCGGAAAAATGCTTCTCGGCTGTGAATCCGCCGCCGCGGAGCCGTTTATCGGCAATCTTCTCATGAGCGACGACAGATACGAGCTTTCGACGATCATGGGACGCCCGGTCCCGATGTATGCGTTTCTTTATCACGAGTACGTTCGGAATTTCATGGGGAACCAGGTATGCGATCCGCTTCCTCACACGACGGAGGCGCTTGCTTACAGGCTTGCATATTCGTTTGCCGCGGGCGACATTCCGACGATAGTTTTGACGCCCGACGGGGAGATCTCGCCGTCCTGGAGCACGAAAGACTTTTCACTTATGCCTGATAAAAACGGCGTTCTCGAATTTCTCGGCGTCCTGTCAAAGGCGTCAAAGGAACGCCTTTCGGATTATCTGACCTTCGGGCGTATGATCACGCCGCCGAAAATAAAATGCGGCGTCGCTCCGTTCGGCAGCGGATTGCCGTCCGTGATCTGTACGGCGTGGGAATATGAAGGAAAACGCGTTTGTGTTCTTATCAACCCGCTCGGCAAAGATGAAATTATCACGTTTGACGGCGAAAAGACCGTGCTTTCAGCCGGATCCGTCAAAGTGATAGATATATAAAAGGGTGACGTTATGTGCGGAAGATATACTGTTTTTACAGAAGATGAAGACGGTCTGATGAACAAGCTTCTCCGTCAGGCGGGATTCAACGAGATACCCGGAGAGATCCGTCCGACGGATCCTGCTCCGATCATCACTTTTTGTGACGGAAAAATAAGATCGAGGTTCGCTTACTGGGGCTTTCCCTCGCCGTCCGCTCCGGAAAAGCCGGTGATCAACGCAAGATCCGAAACAGCCGTCGGGAAAAGGTTTTTCCGCGACGCTCTGTTCGGCAGAAGATGCGTTATCCCCGCCACGGGATTCTTCGAATGGTCGCGCCGGACTAAGATCAAATATCTTTTCACGCCGATGGACGGCGATATGATCTATATGGCGGGCGCTTATAACGAATACGGTCCCGTAAAGAAATTCGTCATCTTCACGCGTGACGCGGATGAGGATATGTCGGACGTCCACAACAGAATGCCGGTCATGCTTGAATCGTGCAGCGTTCGTGATTATCTGACCGTATTTGATTATTACGAGGACGCTTTTATAGCCGCGCCGCCGAGACTATACCGCACCGTGGTATAAAAAAACCGCATCGGGCAGCCCGATGCGATATTTTTTTATTTATAATATACAAATTATGCTTGACAAACGCGTCAAACAATAGTACAATGTAAACGCATAAAAGCGAAAAATTACGGAGGTAAGAAATGAAAAAATTATTCGCTGTTATCATGGCGGCTGCCATGATCGCCACAATGTTCGTTTTCACGGCTAACGCCGCCGATAACGAATGGTCGGTCTACGCTTCCGCTAACCGTTACAAAGAGAGCTATGAAGAAGACGAATCTCTTCCGAGAGTTCCCGGTATGCGTTATACCGAAAACGGCGTTCAGATGTACACGGCTACAAGTGAAGAGCTCGAAGCTATGTCCGCAAACGCCTGGGGAACCATTCAGACCACCAACAAGGTGAGCTACAAGAACGGCGTCACCATGACCGTTCTCGCTGACGCTTTCACCGACAACGCATCTACCGACAAGTGGATCTCCTTCACGATCTGGGACAGCCAGAAGACCGCTCAGGGTGCCGCCGGTTACGGCTGCGGCTGGCTCTGCCTTATCAGACCCAACGCAGGCGGCTGCGACCTTCAGTCATTCATGTGCACGCCTACCGTTGCCTTGCAGCAGCTTATCCTGACCAACGCCAGCGTCGATATCTATGAAGGCGAAGCTCTCACGCTTGAGATCAAACCCGAAGACGGCAAATTCAACGTTTACGTCAACGGCGTTGACATGAAAGCGAGCGCTTTCACCCAGTTCATGGAAAACGATGAGGCTTACATAGGCGTCACCGGACATCAGGGCTGCAGAGAACAGATGATGCTCACCGTTACCGAGCTCAACGGCGAAAAGCCCACCGGTACCGACAACGTTGAACCGTACGTCGATCCCAACGCCAAGAAGAGACCCGACGAAGAGCACACCCCCGCCGTTCCCGAAGGCGAACCCTGCTGGCTGTGGAACTTCGAATCCGTTAAAAACGGAAAGCCCGGCGAAGGCATGAAGTCCGAAGTCAATGACGACGGATCGCTCAAGATCACGTTTGACGAAAACGCTCCCATGATCAACGAAACCATCAAGACCGGTTCCTACAAAGCGGCAGAATTCCCGTATTTCGCGGTTCTTTATAAGAATCTTGACGAGCTCGGCAGCGCCGTCGGTTCTCTCTGGTACTGTGCCGGCGAAGTCGTATCCGCTCAGAACGACTCTCACACGGGCGCCGAATGGGGCTCCGGTGACTATGACATGGATAACGATAACGGTTGGAGACTTCTCGTCATCGACCTTACCGAAGAAACTACCTGGGAAGGATACATCAACAGCTTTCGTCTTGACATCGCAGGCGACGGCTCGCTCGCCGGAGAGACTGCTGATCTCATGTGGATAGGCTTCTTCCGTTCCGAGAAGGACGCTTACACCTACGCCAAGATGGGTGAGTACTACGCCAAAGAATACGAAGCCGCTCCCACGACCACCGTTACCGAAGCTGAATCCACTAAAGACGTGGAACCCGCTTCCTCCGACACCGGCGCTGAGAGCACCGCTCCCGAAGGATCTTCGACCGATAAGACCACCGACACCGAAAAGACCGATGACACGACCAAAAAGTCGAACACCGGTGCTATCGTCGGTATAATCATCGCAGCTGTCGTAGTCGTTGCCGCTGTTGTCTGCGGTATCGTCCTCGGCAAGAAGAAAAAGAAATAAGCTTCACAAAAAAGACCGTCCGATCACCGGACGGTCTTTTTTATTGCTCTGTACAGGTACATTTTTAACATGATTCTTTCCAATTATAATACTCCGATCCGGTTTTGCATTCACGGACTTGACAAAGGATGAAAAAGGCGTTATAATCTTAAATGAAAATTTATTCTCAGGAGGTAAAAATGAAAAAAGCACTCGCTGTTATTATGACGGCGGCAATGCTTCTGACCGTGTTCGTGTTCAACGCAAGCGCCGCGTCAAATGAATGGGTGCCGTACGGAAAAGTTGATACGTATAAAGACAGCTATGATTCCGAATCTGAAATGCCGATGGTCGCAGGTATGAGATATACCGATTACGGCGTTCAGATGTACACGCCCACATCCGAACAGCTTGAAACTTGGGGCAAAACCGCTTACTGTTCCATGCAGCTCAAGGACAAGATCAACTTTGAAAACGGCTTCTCCATGACGATGACGGTCGACGAATTCACCGACAAGGGCGTCGACAAATGGATCTCGATCAACGTTTGGACCGATGAAAAGCCCACTCCGGAAGCCGGTGGCTACGGAAAAGGCTGGCTCTGTCTTCTCAGACCCGGCGGCACGGCTTTCGCCGCGATGTCATTCATCGACGTTGCGTCAAACTTGGTACATCAACATATTGTCGACTGCAATATTTATCAGCAGGAGGCGATCACATTTGAAATCAAAAAAATAGATGGCAAATATACGCTTCTTATCAACGATACGGATATGATGGCGTATGAATTCATCGACAGATTCGAGGATCACACCGCTTACATCGGAGTATGCTGCCACCAGGGCAATTACGAGCCGATAAGTCTGACAGTCAACGACGTCAACGGCGTGATGCCGACCGGCACGGAATCGTACGATCCGTTCGTCCCGTCGGATATAACTCCCAGGATCGATCCGCCGGAGATCCCCGCAGGCGACCCCGTATTCCTTCTCAATTACGAATCGTTCAAAAGCAGCGAATGGAACGCCGGAATGAAAACTTCGCTTACCGACGAAGGAAACATCCACGTAGAATTTACCGACGTTGACAGCCCGATAATAATGAGAGAAAGCAGAAAGTACAATTACTCTGCTGACGATTATCCCATTTGGGCGATCTTATTCAAGAATATAGACGAGATCGCCGATTCCGGAGTCCTTTACTTCTTCGCTGGCGAAGTCAAAGCTCCTCAGGAAGGCTCAATGTGCGGCGTCAACTGGCTTGAAGGCGATTATGACGAAGATAACGATACGGGTTGGAGGATCTTAACGATCGACCTTTCACAGTCTTCAATGTGGAACGGTATCATCAACGGATACAGACTTACGATAGGCGACAGAAACGATCTTAACGGTCAGAGCGCCGATATAAAATGGATCGGAAATTTCAAAACCGTTGAAGAAGCTTACACGTACGCCGGAATGAAGGATCTTTACGATAAGAACATGGCTCCGCCTACACCGCCTACCGCGGCTGACACGGTTACTGAACCGGCTGAAAACGATACAACGGATCAGACGACCGAAAACGCAGGCACGTCTGACGTGACAACAAACGATAACGCAAAGAAAGGCGTAGATACCGGACTTATAATCGGAATTATCGCAGCGGTCATCGTTGTCGCAGCCGTCATTTGTGCGGTGATTGTGATCAGAAAAAAGAAGAAATAATATAATATGTATAACGCGGCAGATGAAATTCTGCCGTGTTTTTTATACAGAAAACTCCCGTTGCCGGAAAGGCAACGGGAGTTAATCCTATCTCACATTTATGTATTGTGTTGTTTGATTATTTCTTCTTCTTTTTGCCGAGTACGATAGCGGCTACGACAGCTGCTACGACTACTACGGCTGCGATAACTATACCGACTATAAGACCGGTGTTGGGACCGTCCTTCGTTGTCTTGGTGGGTTCGGTCGTCGTGGCGGGATCTTTCGTTCCGTCTTCGGTCTTTTCGGTGGTATCGTCGGACTTTCCTTTGTCTGCTCGTCGGTAGTAACGGGCTCGGTAACTTCTTCCTTGGTGGTGGTTTCCGGCTCGGCTATAACAGCAAGAGCAGTCTCGTGAGCAGCAGAAGTTGCGCCCTCGGGCAGGAACAGAAGGATTATGTCGTAGGAGTCAACTTCCCAAGTAACAATACCGTCGGTGCAGGTACGTCCGGTGCCGGTGACGCCGCCGTTGCTGCACTGAACGTATGCGATGGTAGCAGTGCACCATGCTCTGTTCTGAACGTCCTTCGGAGAGAAGGAGGTGAGGTCTTCAAGGTTTTCGTTCTCGTCAAGGTCGGCGTATCTGTCGGGCGTCGCTATAAGAGTCCACGGAATCAGGCATTCGAGATTCCAACCGATTATTGCGTCGCCGTCTTTGATGAAGGTGTAAGCGCCTTCGATGCCTTCTTCGGCGTCGATGATCGTGCCGTCGTCAGCCTGGGTCTGCCAGTTGTGCTTCATCATAACGACATTGCCGCCGTTCGCGCCTTCTTCAGGCTCAACGGGACCGATCGAGAAGAACAGTCCTGCGTAATCATCGCAGATGAGTCCGCCCGGATTGAGGGCGATCTGGAAACGGGTGTTGCCCATGGAACCTTCGGCGTTAAGTCCGGTGCTGATGAGATCATCGGAAACTACTGCAGCCATGTAAAGGCCCTTGTCGCCCCAGCTGTAATAGTAGTCGATGGGACCGGTGAAGTGGTTGCCGAGCCAGCCGACGAGGTTGGTCTCATTAAGGGCGATCTTGTTGGTCTCGGACCATTCGCCTTTATCGAGTATACCGTCGAGCTTGAGATTCTGTCCGGTGGTGTAAGGAACGTCAATGAAGCCATTGTCGCCGGGTCTTACGTACTCGACTTCGTCAGCCATCGCCGTCGCGGCGATCATAGTGGCGAGCATAACAGCCGCTACTACGATGGATATGAATTTTTTCATTCTTTTTCCTCCGTTAAGAATAAATGTGAAATATCACGGCAGGTAGCTCGCCTGCTGCGTTGTATCAATTATACACATATTTGCTTGTTTTGTCAAGACGGTTTTTATGCTTTTTTTCGATTGAATCTAATATTTTATCAGTATTTCGTATTGCTGAAAGAAATTGTCCGTTTATTTTTCAAAATATGTTAACCGAATCGATCATATCAAGATAATTCCGTATCGCAGGATCCGACGCGTCGTCGCTTATCGCGTATACGTACTCAAAGTATCTGCCGAGCGTCGTATATCCGACGGTGAGCGAGCCGGAGGCTTTTTTACCGTTGTACATACACGAAAAATTGATTATCCGGTACTGCATTACGGAATTCGTCCTCTGCTCCGCTTCGCCGATCTTTTTAAGCTGTGAAAGCTTATCTGTCGTGATCTCCGACACAAGGCTGTCCATCTCGGATTCTATCCTGTCGGTCGACAGGTCTGCGGGCGAATACTTCGACGAGTACGGCAAGCTGACAGCGATAAGCGATTCGTTTGAAATCGATACAAGACTTGAATACTTCTTATAATCTGTATTAAGATATAGGACGCCTTCGTCGTCATAGCTTCTCATCGGCTTGGCGCCGGCCGGATCGGGGTAAAACAGCGTGCTCATGTTGCCGGGCAGTTTGACCGACGCGCGACCGTCGGCGATGCTTACCTCGGGCAGAAGGAAAGCGTTGTTTTTATATACGTTTGCGTAGATGTCAAATTCAAACGACATGGCGGACACAACGTCGTCGCCGTCCGGGTCGCCGCGCTCGTATTCATATTTTACGGTATAAAGCATGCGTTTCGTTGACGCGTAGATATAATACGTCGGCTTTTCATAAGGCAGGCAGTCGCGCTTATCGTATGCGAAGCTGTTGCCGGACAGCGGGATGACGTGCTGTTTGTCCGTGCAGTACAGCTCCGCGAAAACGCCGATCTGATCCGCTTTTTTATATTCGATATCGACAGATATCATCCTGCCGTCGTCACGTCTCAGTTCTATTCTGTATTCGTCGCCGTTTTCTTCGGACGGTATCTCTTTTATCTCGTCAAAACCGGACGGATACGTAAGCGAAAAATGGTAATCCGCGTTTGTATAAGTCAGTATGCTCGGCTTATTGTTTCTGATCCGTCTGATACGCCCGCACGACGCAAGAAGAGGCAAAACGGCAAGCACGGACAACGTTAACGCAAGCAGTTTTCTGCAATTCATACTGTGATCCTTTCTTACTTACAATCATACCAGGTGTCGCCGTCCGTCACCTCGACAGACAGCTTAACCGGAAGCTTCGCCGCACCTTCCATCTGCTCCGAAAGCAGATTTCGTACCTTTTCAGCGTCCTGTCTCCTTGCCTCGACTATCAGCTCATCGTGCACCTGCAGGATAAGCCTCGCGTCAAGCCCGCTCTGTTTAAGAGCGTTCCGCGTGTTCACCATGGCTATTTTGATGATATCGGCGGCTGTTCCCTGTATAGGGCTGTTCATGGCGACTCGTTCGCCGAACGCCTGCTCGGTTTTTTTGGACGAGGAGAGTTCCGGGATATATCTGCGTCTCCCGAAAAGCGTCTGAACAAAGCCTTTTTTCTTAGCTTCGGCTTTTATGCCGTCAAGATAAGCGCTGACGCCGGGGTATGCCGCGAGATAATCCGAAATGTATTTTTCCGCGGCTTTCTTGCTCACGTGGATTTCCTGCGAGAGCGAAAACGCGCCTATGCCGTATACTATGCCGAAATTGACGGCTTTTGCCCTTTTTCTCATTTCCGGCGTCACGGACTCGACAGGAGTGCGGAAAACCTGCGACGCCGTAACGGTGTGGATATCCGTTCCGCGGCGGAACGCCTCCGTCATGTTCTCGTCGCCCGATATCGCGGCGAGCAGCCTGAGCTCGATCTGAGAATAGTCGGCGTCTACAAGAACGTATTCGTCAGACCGAGGGATAAAGAATTTACGCAGCTCACGTCCGAGCTCGGTCCTGATCGGAATATTCTGCAGATTCGGTTCCTTTGACGAAAGTCTGCCTGTGGCTGTTACGGTTTGATTGAAGCTCGTGTGGATCATACCGTCGCCGTCACAAACCGCGAGCATACCGTCGACGTACGTGCCTATAAGCTTCGTTACAGCTCTGTATTCCAGTATGTCGTCTATAACGGGCGACGCGGGACGGAGTCTTTCAAGCACCTCGGCGTTCGTTGAATAACCTGTTTTTGTCTTCTTCTCCGTCGGCAGGTTCAGCACCTCGAACAGTACGTGACCGAGCTGTTTGGGAGAGTTTATATTGAATTCCTCGCCGCATTGCATATAAATGCGTTCTTTTATCGCGTCAAGCCTGCGGTTCAGAGTCTCGCCGAACGAACGCAGTCCCTCCGTGTCTATCCTGAAGCCGGCAGTTTCCATCTCGTACAGGACTCTGCAAAGCGGAAGCTCGGTATCGTAGTACAGGGAACGGACACCTTCTTCGTCGATTTTATCCTTTAATTTTCCGTACAACTTATACAAAGCGGCGCATATCCGCCCGTCCTGCGAGTTGACGGCTCCGTCCGATTCTTCGCTTTTGTCCGAAACGGAAGCTCCGAGATATTTCAGCATCAGCCTCGATACGGAGTGATCTCCGTCGCCCGCGTTTAAAAGATACGAGGCGACAGATACGTCGAAGACGATATTCGCGTCGGGAGTTATATAATACTCGGCTTTCGCGTCGTGCACGATTATATCGTTGTTTTTCAAAAATCCCGATATATCGGTGCCTGCCGGAACGACAGTACCGTTCTTGCCGTCGAAAACGTATATTTCGTCCCCGCGGTAAAGCGAATAGAGCCCGCCTTTTGTTTCAGGCGCCGAGTCGGCTTTTATGAATTTAACGTCGCAGGCGGATCCGTCCGACGGACCGAGTCCGAATTTTTTGATGAAAGCCGAAAACTCAAGTTCGGTAAACAGATCGTAAAGCGCTTCGTCGTCGCGCTTTTTCAAATAAAGCTCTTCGACCGTGAAACCGAGCGGGACCGTTTTGCATATTGCGGCAAGAGTTTTTGACATATAAGCGGATTCTTTACCCGCTTCAAGCTTCTCTTTCACAGACTTTCCGACAGGCGCGCTGCCGATATTCGCGTACAGCGCGTCAATGTTTTTATATTGAGCTATCAGAGACATCGCGGTCTTCTCACCTATGCCCTTGACGCCCGGGATGTTATCAGACGAGTCACCCATCAGCGCCTTCGCGTCCACGTAGTCCGAAGGCTCGATCCCGTATTTTTCACGGAATTCGTCTCTGCCGTATTCCTTCGTTTCGCCGGTCGATACGAGCAGCACGCTGACGTTGTCGTTAATCAGCTGTAAAGAATCCCTGTCGCCCGTGAGGATATAAACGTGTAAGTCCTCAGATCCGAAAGAGGAAAGCGTTCCGAGAATATCGTCCGCCTCGTACCCTTCGACCGAGCAGACCGTGATCCCCATCGCGTCAAGAACTCTTTTGGCGTACGGCATCTGTACCGCAAGCTCTTCGGGCATGCCTTTGCGCGTCGCTTTATAACCGTCGTACATTTTATGCCTGAACGTCGGCGTGCGAAGGTCAAAGGCGGCGACGACGGCGTCCGGCTGATACTGCTGTATCTGGGACGATATGATATTTATCATACCGTAGATCGCGTGAGTATAAAGACCGTCCTTGTTCGTAAGCGGTCTTATACCGTAAAAAGCGCGGTTTATTATGCTGTTGCCGTCTATACAGAGTAATTTTTTCATGATTTCATAAATTCGACAGATTCCGATCTGTCGGGCATCGAAGAAGCGGCGCCGGGTCTTGTGACCGACAGACTTGCAAACGCACCGGCGAATTTCATTGCGTCGCGGATCTCCATACCCTCCGCGATTGCCGTGCAGAGAGCTCCGTTATAGGCGTCGCCGGCTCCGGTAGTATCTACGGCTGTAACCTTTTTCGCGCCGATCCTGAATTCACCGTCTTCTCCCTTGTAATACGAGCCGGATGAGCCGCAGGTGATGATCACGTTCGGACAGCCCATGGATATTATTTCATCAGCTGTCGCTTTAACGTCGCCGCCGTGACCCGGGGCGATAAGCTCGGCTTCCGTTTCATTCGGCGTGATAAGATCGACGTCCTTGATTATCTCACGGACGAGATCCGAATACGGCGCCGGATTCAATACGACCTTCACGCCGTGTTTTTTTGCCAGGCGTACCGATTCGATTATCGATTCCCTGCTCGTTTCAAGCTGCAAAAGAAGTATATCGGCTTTTGCGATAAGATCCTCGCGTTCTTTTATTTCATCCGCGGTTATGGTCATATTGGCGCCGGGGATCACGACGATCCTGTTTTCAGCCGTAACGTCGTCGACCTCGATCGTCGCCATACCGGTGCTTGAAGTCGCGTCTTTTATAACGTTTTTGTGATCCATGCCTATTTTATCGTAAAGCTGCAAACCTGCGCGCTCCATGCCGTCGCATCCTACCTTGGCGATAAACGTAACGTCGGCGCCGGCTCTGAAAGCGGCGACAGCCTGATTCGAGCCTTTTCCGCCGGGATTGAACTGCATCGAGGACCCGATTATCGTCTCGCCGTTTTTCGGAAGATGAGGTACGTGGACAGTGATATCCGTATTATAGCTTCCGACTACCGTTATTTCAGCTTTCTTCATTCTTATTTCCCGCTTTCATTCTGATATAGTATACTATTATCGAAATTATATTGAAGGATTCCGTGAATATGCCCGAAAACGACATTGTGAATATATTATACGCAAGCCAGCCCGGAGATACTATGACGAGCTGACCGAGACGGATCACGTTTTTGTTCTCCGACCAGTATATGCCCATGCAGATTATATTCGCCACGGTCGGCAAAAGCGTTGCGATCTGCCCGTTATACATGAGAGTGGCGGCGACAGCCGAGTACGCACAAAGAACGGTCAGCGCTATCGGGCTTTTCAGCTTCTTGAATTTTTCGGATAACAGGATCACAACGCGGAACGCGACGCCGGCGAAATTCTGAGCCATACCGGCGAACGCTCCCGAATCGCCGCCGAAGCCGAGCAGGGCGTAATGCGTTGTAAACAGAAGCGTTGAACATACCTGCAGTATAAAGAGCTTTTTTGTATCCTTGAACTGAAAGGACACTATCATGACAGCCGCGGCGAGTACGCCTACGAGCTGTCCTGCTATCTGTAACGGATTCATAAAAGATTTCCAGTTTCTATTATATTTTCTATATTATAACCACAAAGGACGGAAAAGTCAAGACCGTTTCTTTAACAATAATCTTGACAAGGTGTGTTTTGACTGTTATAATATCAGAAAAGGAGGTATTATCATGAAAAACGCAGTTGCCCCGGTGAAGAAATTCACCATTGACGGTATAGATATATCGGAATTCAGGATAGTTTACGGCAAAGGTGACGAATACGCCGCATCAGAGCTTCAGGGTTTTATCGGAGCCGTTTGCGGAATTACGCTTCAGAAGCTCAAATACAAGGGGAATTTCAGTCACGAAATAAGAGTAGGACGCGTAAACGAAACCGAGCGGGTCAAAAAAGCCGTTGAAGCCCTCGGAGACGACGGATACGCGATCATATACGACGATACCGCGCTTTATATAACCGGCAAAACTCACAGCGGGGTTTTATACGGTGTGTATACTTTTATCGAGGATAAGCTCGGTTTCAGATTCCTGTCGTCAAAATACACCGCTCACAACGGTATAACGGAAGTATCAATCCCCGGCGACGTTGACGAAACGTATACGCCGCCCGTCATCAATCGCGACACGTACTGGTACGATTCATTCGAGCTGAAATTCGCGGCGAGACGAAAGCTCAACGGCACGGGAGGCCGCGCCGACAGTCCGTATATAGATTCGATGCTATACGCCGGCGGCTTCGTTCATACGCTCCCGCATCTTGCCGGAACGAGTACCGCGCCGGACGCGCAGCCGTGTCTGACGGACGAAAATGTTTACGAAAAAGTGATCGGAAACGTAAGGAAGCTTCTGAGGGAGAACCCGAAGGCTAAGATTATTTCCGTTTCTCAGAACGACTCGTATCCCGAGGGCAGAGGCTGCCAATGCGAAAACTGCCGCAAGCTTGACGAAGCGGAAGGAACGCCCATGGGTTCCCTGCTCACGTTCGTCAACCGTGTGGCTGACGACATAAAGGATGAATTCCCCGGCGTCTACGTCGATACTCTCGCATACAGATACACCCGAAAAGCGCCGAAGCATTTAAAGCCGGCTGACAACGTCATAGTCAGACTGTGCTCCATCGAATGCTGCTTCGCCCATCCGCTGACGGCGGACTGCGCCGCAAACAAGGAATTCGCCGCCGACATAGACGAATGGTCCAAAATCAGCAAAAACCTGTTTATCTGGGACTATACAACAGACTTTTTATACTACGTCAATCCGTTCCCGAACCTTAAGGTACTCCGGAAAAACGTCAGATTCTTCATAGACCACAACGTCATCGGAATGTTCGAGCAAGGCAACGGTCAGTCATATTCGGCTGAATTCGGCGAGCTGCGCGCATATCTGATTTCAAAGCTTCTCTGGGATCCTTATATGAGCGAGAAGGAATACTGCGGTCATATGGATGAATTCCTCCGGTTGTACTACGGCCCGGGCTGGAAGTACATACGCGAATATATAGACAGAACGAGTGAAAAAGCGACCGAAAAGCACCTCGGTATCTACGACAGAGCGGATAAAGTCTTCAACGCCGTAAACGACGACGGACAGATCGAACTTGAATTTGCGACAGAAATGAAGCGGCTGTGGGACAAGGCGATCGAAATGAGCGACGACGCGCACAGATCGCAGGTCGAGTGCTCCGCCCAGCAGATCGAAAGCGCGCTGCTCTATCTCAAGCGCGGCATGAGAGAAAGCACGGACGGCGCAAGGAAGCTCTACGCCGCTCTGAAAAAACACAATATCACGTATTACAGAGAAGGCGTGCCGCTGCCGGAGACCGACGAAGGCTGCCGCGCTCTGATCGATTGATCCCGGTTTTTAAACATAAATATGAAACAGAGACGCGGTTTGTTCCCGCGTCTCTGCTTTTTAACAGACTACTCTGTTTATTCGTGTGATTTTTTGACTCCGAAGACGGAATCCTCGCCGTTTATGCTCCAATCCTTCACGTAGCCGTCAGGCGTCGTGAACGCGACGGAATCCGCAAGCGTTTCATCCGTGATCTGAGCCATGTTCTTTTCGATATAAGCTCTCAGTTTGTCACTTACTTCAAGCGTGACGTTGATCCTGTCCATGACCTCGAAACCGGCGTCTTTTCTCATCGTCTGAAGCTTTGAGATCACCTCGCGGACAAAGCCTTCCTCTATAAGCTCATCCGTAAGCTTTGTATCGAGCACGACGGTCACGCCGAAATCCGATACGGATTCAAAGCCCTCGACCTTCGCCGCGTCTATCAGCAGGTCTTCTTTTTCGATGAAAAGCTCCTGCCCGTCAAGCGTGACCTTCAAGCCGCCCGTCGCGTTGATCTCGTCCATCGCGGCGTTCCCGTCTATGCCGTTCAGGTATTCACGGAAAGCGTTTATATTCTTTCCGAGTTTTCTGCCGAGAGTTTTGAGCTGAGGCTTGAACGAATACGTGGTGAAAGCTCTCAGATCGTCCGTGAACAGGGCGGATTTTACGTTGAGCTCGTCTTTTATTATATCCGTATAGAACTCGTTCAGCTTCGTCGGAGCGTTTATATACATGACGGACAGCGGCTGGCGGTTCTTTATGACCGCTGCGTTTCTGCATGCGCGTCCGAGTGAAACGATGTCGACCGCTTCATCCATCGTTTTTTCCAGCTCAGGATCGATCATGGCTTCATCCGCCGACGGATAATCGCACAGGTGTACGGATTCAGGAGCTGACGCGTCGAGATTTCTGACAAGATTCTGATATATCTGCTCGGACATGAACGGGATCAGCGGAGCGGAAAGCTCGGCAAACGTTACGAGACAGGTATAAAGCGTCATGTAGGCGGCGATCTTGTCGTCCGTCATATTCTTCGCCCAGAAACGCTCGCGGCAGCGGCGAACGTACCAGTTCGACAGCTCGTCAACGAATTTTTCCATTGCTCTCGCCGTTTCCGTGATGCGGTAATTTTCAAGATG
>CACWOQ010000072.1:0-13038 GCA_902762505.1 uncultured Ruminococcus sp.
TGCCCGGCGGCTTCATCGTCGGGGGAGTCCCACCCCTCAAAACTCCCCCTGACCCCCTCTTACCCCCTCCATCAACTCTGTAAGTTGATGGGGCGCGGAGCGCTCATAACTCATAACTGATAACTGATAACTTAACGGCTGTTTTCGCCTTTATGGGGGGCAGCACCGGAACAAGGTAGATCGCCTCATCCACCGTGCAGAGCACGGTCCCCCTTCCCCAAAAGGGGAAGGTAAATCGCCTCATACACGGTAAGCGATTCACTTTATAAAGGTGAAAATGGTGTTCGCCTCATTCACCGCAAGCGGTCCCCCTTCCCCAAAAGGGGAAGGTAACGGTCCCCCTTCCCCAAGAGGGGAAGGTTATGCGAATCGCGCGGCGGTACGGGACAAGGTGCGGCAATAATCGAAGGAGATCCTTCGCTTCGCTCGGGATGACGGGGCGCGGCGTATCGGCCCGGCGTGCTTTGCGGCGGCTTTTGCCTGTCTGACCGTGTCTGCAAAATATTTCAACAAATAGGACAACAATTTTTACATTAGCCGCTTGATTTATATGCGCCTACATTTTATTATATTACTGTATGCAAAAATCAAACACTAACGTGTTTTACGAAAACAGGAGGAATGACTTATGGCAACACCCGTATTGATGCCCAACGTCGGTATTTCAGTCGAAAGCTGCATACTGACCGAATGGCACAAGAAAAAGGGCGAGGAAGTCAAGGAAGGTGAAGTCCTTTTCACCTACGAAACTGACAAGACCACCACGGACGAACCGGCTCCCGTATCGGGCACTCTTATCGACGTCTTCTTCGAGGAAGGCGCTGAGATACCGATAATGACCAACATAGCGGTCATAGGAACTCCCGGCGAATCCACCAAGGAATTTTTACCGGATATGCTGAAGGGCTCCGCTCCGGCGGAGGAAGCCCCGAAGACCGAGGCGGCTCCCGCTCCGGCAGCCGCAGAGGCTCCGAAGGCTGAGGCTGCTCCCGCTCCCGTCGCCGCACCCGAGGGATTCGTTCCCGCGTCTCCGCGTGCGAAGGCTCTTGCGAAGAAAGCCGGCGTCGATTACAGATTCGCCGCGCCGACAGGCGCCGAAGGCAGAGTCTGCGAGGCTGACGTCAGACGTCTGATAGAGAACGGCCCGAGCGCAACGCCCGCTGCCGCCGCCGCATTCAAGGGCGAGGCAGGCACCGGCATCGGCGGTAAATTCTCCGTAGCCGATATAGACAGACCCGCAGCCGCCGCGCAGGCGCCCGCGAAGGTCGAAGAAAAAGCCGAATACGTCGACGAAAAGATGTCCGGCGTACGCCGTGCCATCGCGAAGAACATGCTCAATTCTCTTGCGACCACCGCGCAGCTCACCAACACGTCCTCTTTCGACGCTACCGAGATCATGGCGTTCCGCGCCAAGCTCAAAGCGAACGCCGAAACGCTCGGACTGCCGAACATCACTCTCAACGACATCATCCTTTACGCGGTCTCGAGAGTCCTTGCGAAGCCCGAGCACGCCAACCTCAACGCTCATCTGCTTGAGGGCGACGTTCTCCGCAAATTCACCGGCGTACACCTCGGCGTAGCCGTAGACACCGAAAAGGGTCTGCTCGTTCCGACGATCATGAACGCCGACAAGAAGTCCCTTGCCGAGATCTCCAAGGAAGCCAAAGAGCTTGCGAAAGCCGCTCAGGCGGGCACGCTCGCTCCCGATAAGATGAAGGGCGCGTCCTTCACGATAAGCAACCTCGGTTCCTTCGGCATCGAGTCGTTCACTCCCGTTATAAATCCGCCTCAGACCGGCATACTCGGCGTCAACACCATAACCACCAGAGTCAAGGTCGTTAACGGCGAAATGAAGCCGTATCAGGCGATGGCGCTGTCCCTCACCTATGACCACAGAGCCGTCGACGGCGCTCCCGCCTCCAGATTCCTCAAGGATCTGTGCACCGCGCTTGAGAATTTCTCCCTTCTGCTCTGCAAATAAGAGGTGAACGGTATGGAAAATTTTGATCTGATCATCCTGGGCGGCGGCCCCGCGGGTTATAACGCGGCTCTCCGCGCATCTCAGGGCGGACTGAAGACCGTTCTGATCGAAAAAAGAGCTCTCGGCGGTGTCTGCCTGAACGAAGGCTGCATCCCTTCCAAGGCTCTGCTTTACTCCGCCAAGATCTACGACTACACCAAGCACGGCGATAAGTACGGCGTATCCGTCACCGGCAGCAGCATAGATCAGAAGGCTGTCATCGCCCGCAAGAACAAGGTCGTCAAAACTCTCGTCTCCGGTATCGGCGCACAGGAAAAGCACGCCGGCGTCACCGTCGTCAAGGCTGACGGCAAGATCCTCGGCAAGGACGGCGAAGGCTTCAAGGTCGAAGCCGACGGCAAGACGTACTGCGGCGTGAACCTGCTGCTCTGCACGGGTTCCATGCCCGTAATGCCTCCGATCCCCGGTCTGCGCGAGCTCTATGAGACCGGCTTCGTCATGACGAACCGCGAGATCCTCGATCTCACCGAGATCCCGAAGAAGCTCGTCGTCATCGGCGGCGGCGTCATCGGTCTTGAAATGGCGTCATACTACAACTCCGTCGGCTCCGAGGTCACCATCGTCGAGATGCTCGACCACATCGCCGGACCCACGGACGCGGAAATATCCAAGATACTCCTCGGCAACTACAAAGCCAAGGGCATTAAGTTCAACCTCGGCTGCAAGGTAACGGCAGTCCTCCCCGAAGGCGTTCAGTTCGAGACGCCCGACGGTAAGGTCGAAGTCGCCCCCGCCGACAAGGTGCTTTGCTCCATCGGCCGCCGCGCGGTCACGCAGGGCTACGGTCTCGAGACCCTCAACCCCGTTATGGAACGCGGCGCGGTAGTCACCGACGAATATATGAAGACAAGCGTACCCGGCCTCTACGCCGCAGGCGATATAAACGGCAAGATCATGCTTGCTCATACCGCCTACCGTGAAGGCGAGGTCGCCGTCAACAACATCCTCGGCAAGAAGGACAGAATGAGATACAACGCCATCCCGTCCGTCATTTACACTAACCCCGAGGTCGGCTCCGTCGGCGAGACCGAGGCTTCCGCAAAAGCCAAGGGCTACGACGTTGAGGTCAAGAAGCTTTCCATGGCGTACAGCGGACGTTATCTCGCCGAAAACGAAGGCGGAGACGGCATCTGCAAGGTGATCATTGACAAGAAGTACAACAGAGTCATAGGTGTTCATCTGATCGCCAACTATGCGGCTGAGCTGATATACGGCGCCGCGATGATGATCGAGACCGAGATGACGGTCGACAATCTCAAGGAGATCGTCTTCCCGCATCCCACCGTCTGCGAGATCATACGCGAAGCCCTGTTCGAATGAGCCGCCACAACAAATCCGAAAACTAATAATATAACATAAGGAGAACAACAATGCCTAAGTCAATGCTTGTCAATCCTGCGGACCAGTTCAAGAAACGCACGATAAAGTTCAAGGACATCAAGGTCTGCGAATACAACAAAACCGTTGCAGACGAGAAAGACAATTTTTCAAAGGAAGATTTCCTCGGAATGTATGCCGACATGGTCGCCATCCGTGAATTTGAGGAAATGCTGCTTGCTCTTAAGAAGAAGGGCGAATACAACGAGAGAAAATTCACCTATCCCGGACCTTCTCACCTTGCTCTCGGCGAGGAAGCCACCGCTGTCGGTCAGGCTTACGAGCTCGGCGTAAACGACTTCATATTCGGTACGCACCGCTCCCACCACGAGGTCATCGCGAAGGCTATGTCCGCGATCAAGAAGCTCTCCGATGAAGAGCTCACGAAGATCATGCAGGAATACCACGGCGGCGTTCAGTACGAAGTCGTAAAGAAGTATTCCACCGCCAAGACGGTCAAGGATCTTGCAAGAGACTACTTTATGTATGGTCTTATGTGCGAGCTCTTTGCCAAGAACATGGGATTCTCCCGCGGTCTCGGCGGCTCCATGCACGCTTTCTTCCTGCCGTTCGGTATATTCCCGAACAACGCCATCGTCGGCGGAGCGGGCCCCATCGCTACCGGTGTTGCTCTTTACAAGAAATGCAACAAGCGTGACGGCGTAGTCGTCGCGAACGCCGGTGACGGCGCCGCGGGCCGCGGACCTGTGTTCGAGGCTATGAACTTTGCGGCTATGGACCAGTTCAACGAGCTCTGGGAAGACGGCTACAAGGGCGGACTCCCGATCATATTCAACTTCAACAACAACCATTACGGCATGGGCGGTCAGACCAGAGGCGAGACCATGGCTTACGGCGACCTCGCAAGACTCGGCTGCATCGCGCAGAACCAGCTGAACGCGGAGCGTATCAACGGTTGGAACCCGCTCGCCATCATCGACGCTTACAGACGTAAGATGAAGCTCCTCAAGGAAGGCAAGGGCCCCGTCCTGCTCGACGTCGTCACCTACCGTCTCGGCGGCCACTCCACCTCCGACGTTTTCACCTACAGAACTCCCGAGGAAGAGGAACTCTGGCGTGCTCTCGATCCGCTCAAGGTATTCCCGAAGCAGATCGTCGACGCCGGCGTAGCCACCGAGGAAGAACTTAAGAAGATCCATGACACTGTCGTTGACCGCAACCACAGAATGTTCATGCTCGCGTCCGATCCGGAGATCGCTCCGTTCACGGACTACAAGAAGGATCCGCTGTTCCTTGAAAACTTCATGTACTCCAACCAGCATATCGCCAAGATGGACGATCGTCCCGTTGAGGTCAGAATGCCGAAGGAAGAGAACGAGAGAGTCAAGAAGATAGCCGGTCAGAGCCGTTATTATCTGGATAAGGACGGCAACCCCGTTTCCAAGATGAAGGCTTACAACATCAGAGACGGTCTGTTCGAGGCTATATTCGATAAATTCTACGAGGATCCCACCCTCATCGCGTACGGCGAAGACGTCCGTGACTGGAACGGCGCGTTCGGCGTATACAGAGGACTCACCGAGGCTCTCCCGTATCACAGACTGTTCAACTCCCCGATATCCGAATCCGCTATCTGCGGCACCGCAACAGGCTACGCAATGGCAGGCGGCCGCGTTATAGTCGAGCTCATGTACGCCGACTTCATCGGCTGCGCAGGCGACGAGATCTTCAACCAGATGGCGAAATGGCAGTCCATGTCCGCCGGCGGCCTGAAGATGCCTGTCGTCCTCCGCGTACCGGTAGGCAACAAGTACGGCGCACAGCACAGCCAGGATTGGACCGCTCTCTGCGCTCATATCCCGGGACTCAAGGTCGTATTCCCCGTAACTCCTTACGACGCGAAGGGCCTTATGAACAGCGCTCTTGCCGGAACCGACCCCGTCGTGTTCTTCGAGAGCCAGAAGATCTACGATATGCCTGAAAAGTTCGTCAAGGAAGGCGTGCCGGAAGGCTACTACGAAGTGCCGATAGGCGAGCCGGCTTTCAGACGCGAAGGCAAGGACCTCACCATCCTCACCGTAGGCGCGACGCTTTACAGAGCGCTTGACGCCGCCCAGATCCTCGAAGAGAAATACGGCATCACCTCCGACGTCATCGACGCCAGAAGCGTTGTCCCGTTCAACTATGAGCCCGTTCTCGAATCCGTCAAGAAGACCGGTAAGATCCTGCTCGCGACCGACGCTTGCCTCCGCGGCAGCGTGATCAACGACATGGCGCAGAACATCACGTCGCTTGCGTTCGATTACCTCGACGCACCGCCCGCAGTCCTCGGCGCCCGCAACTGGATCACTCCGTCCGCCGAATACGATCACGACTTCTTCCCGCAGCCCGACTGGTTCCTCGATCTCATCAACGAGAAGCTCATCCCGCTCAAGGGCCACGTCTCCGAGAACAACTTCACGAACGAAGAGATGAAGAGAAGACTCTCCAAGGGTGTCTGATCGCTGACAGCAAATAAAACAAAATGAATATGCTGCCGTTTACGGCAAACCGCAAACGGCAGCATACTTTTAAATTAAACTAAAGGAGAACCGTAATGAAGATTTTTATCGATACCGCCAATATTGAAGAGATAAAAGACGCTTATTCTCTCGGTATAGTTTCCGGCGTTACGACCAACCCGTCCATCATCGCAAAGGAAGGCAAGAAGTTCGAGGACGCGATCGCTGAGATCTCCGCGATAGTCTCCCCCGAGACCCTGATCTTCGGCGAAGTCATCTCCCTCGAGGCTGACAAAATGGTCGAGGAAGGCCACAAGATCAACGCTATCCGTCCCAACATGATCGTCAAGATCCCGACCTGCAAGGAAGGCCTGAAAGCCGTTTCCGTCCTTTCCAAGGAAGGCATCAAGACCTGCTGCACGCTGTGCTTCTCCGCGGGTCAGGCGCTGCTCGCCTCCAACGCCGGCGCGACTTACGTCGCTCCGTTCGTCGGCAGAGTTGACGACATTGGCTGGACCGGCATGGAGCTCATCCAGAAGATCGCCGATATGTTCGCGATCCAGAACGCTCCCACGCAGATCGTCGCCGCTTCCACCCGTAACCCCATCCACGTTATCGACCTCGCTCTCGCTGGCGCAAACGTAGCGACCGTTCCGTACAAGGTCATAATGCAGATGATCGATCATCCCCTCACCAAGAGCGGACTCGATAAGTTCCTCAAGGACTACGAGAAGATCCCGAAATAAGCGTTATACGGATATAAAAAAGCCCCGGTCGCGGTGTACTTCGTAAGGAAATACACCGCAGCTAAATTCGCTTCGCGAGCTAAATTGACCTTCGGTCAGCTAAATTTGCTTCGCAAGCTAAATTCGGCTGCGCCGAGCTTACAGGCGAATTTAATTTACTGCGTCGGAGAAGTTAAGACGGGCTGAAAGAGAATAACCCACTATGACACTTTCAATAATCGAAAGATGTCATAGTGGGTTTGTTTCTTCCTTACGTAACCTCTCCCTCCGGGGCTTTTTTTGTTTGCCGTACGGCTATCTTTCCTCGCGGAAGTAAGACAGTCCGAGGCTTGCGGGCGGGAGGTTTTCGCGTTTCTTGCGCAGGCTTACCGTGATGAGCACGATGATCGTGACAACGTACGGGAGCATCTGCATTATAGGCTGCAGCTGCATGCTTACCGTCATGTAGTTGTACAGGATGTACAGACCGCCGAACAGATACGAGCCGGCTATGCCTATGCTCGGGCGCCACACGGCGAAGATGACGAGCGCGATGGCGAGCCAGCCGCGGTCGCCGAACGCGTTGTTGGACCAGATGCCGTTCGAATAGTCCATAACGTAGTACAGACCGCCGAGACCGGCGATCATGCCGCCGATGCAGGTCGCAAGATATTTGTATTTCGTGACGTTTATGCCGGCGGCGTCCGCGGTAGCCGGGCTTTCGCCGACGGCGCGGAGATGCAGACCGACGCGAGTCTTTTTAAGCACTATCGTGACGATTATCGCAAGTGCGATCGAGACGTATACGAGGAATCCGTAGGAGAAGAACAGCTCTCCGAACCACGTTCCTTCAAAAAGCGGGATGTGCGCTTTGTAGGGGCGCGCGATATAAGGCAGCGTGAGGTTCGGGGTATCGCTGTTCGTGAGTTTGATGAGAGAGCCGCCGAAGAAGTTGCCGAAGCCGACGCCGAACGTCGTCAGCGCAAGACCGGTGACGTTCTGGTTCGCTCTCAGCGTTACCGTGAGGAAGCAGTAGATCAGCGAAGCGAGGAGCGAGCCGATCAGACTGCATACGAGCGGGATAATGATCGCGAGCATCGGGATTATGTATCCCGTACGCTGATAGAAGAAGCCTCCGACTATGCCGGATATCGCGCCGATATACATGATGCCGGGGATACCGAGGTTGAGGTTGCCGGATTTTTCAGTCAGGATCTCGCCGGTCGAACCGAAGAGCAGAGGCGTGCCCTGGACCACCGACAGAGCGATGAACTGAGATATGCTGTATAATACCGCGTTCATACCGCTGCCTCCTTTGAGTGTTTTCTGAAATGAAGCTTGTAGTTTATGAAGAACTCACAGCCTATGATGAAGAACAGGATTATGCCGGTCAGTATATCCGAGAAGGATTTGTTGAGCGCGAATACCGTGGCGACCTCGCCCGCGCCTCTTTCGAGGAACACGATCAGAAGCGAGGAGAAGACCATCATAAGCGGGTTGAATTTCGCAAGCCACGATACCATAATCGCGGTGAAGCCGCGGCCGCCCGCCGTCTCGGCGCTTATCGAGTGGGAGGCGCCGCCGACGATCAGAAGACCGGCTATGCCGCACAGCGCGCCGGAAAGCGCCATCGTGCGGATTATGACTTTTTTGACGTTGATGCCGACGTATTTCGCCGTGTTTTCACTCTCGCCGACGACCGAGATCTCGTATCCGTGCTTGCTGTAACGCAGGTAGATGTAGACGAGTACGGTTATGACGGCGATGATCACAACGTCAAGCAGATAGTCCGTTTTGAAAAGCTGCGGAAACCAGCCGTGCGACAGAGTCGTCGGACCGACGACGTTCGAGCCTGTCTTGTCCGCGATCTTGAGGAAGCATTCGACGAGCTGTATCGCAACGTAGTTCATCATAAGGGTGAACAGCGTTTCGTTTGTCTTCCAGTAAGCCTTGAAGAACGCGGGGAGCACGCCCCAGATGACGCCCGCCGCGGTAGCCGCCGCAGCCATGATGATTATAAGCGTCCAGTCCGGTATCCTGCCGCCGAGCGTCAGCATCACTATCGCGGTGGAAAGACCGCCGATCAGCACCTGTCCCTCGGCGCCCGTGTTCCAGAATTTCATCTTGAACGCCGGAGTGATCGCAACGGCGATCACGAGCAGTACCGAGAGCTCGTACAGCGTACGGACGATCCTGATGGAGTTGCCGAACGCGCCGGAGAACATCGTTTTGTAGATCTGCAGGGGGTTGCTTCCGGTGACCACGAGCGTTATCACGCTGCACAGCAGCAGCGCCGCGACGATAGCCGCCGCGCGGATCAGTACCCTTTTGACAAGCGGAAGCGTGTCGCGCTTTGTTATAACGAACAGCGGAGTCCATGCTTTCTTCGGTTTTTTGATCTTTTGTACCGCTTCTGTCATTGCCGCGCCTCCTTTTTCTTTGTCATAAGTGCGCCGACCTGCTGCTTTTCCGCGGTCCTTCCGTCAAGTATGCCGGATACGGTACCGCCGCAGATGACCATGATACGGTCGCACAACTCAAGCAGAACGTCAAGGTCTTCGCCGACGTAGATGACGGCGGCGCCGTTCTTCTTCTGAGCGTTCAGCAGATTGTATATCGTGTAGGATGAGTTGATGTCGAGTCCGCGCACGGGGTAAGCCGCCATGAGGACGGACGGTGCGGAGGAGATCTCGCGTCCTACAAGCACCTTCTGTACGTTGCCGCCGGAAAGCCGTCTGACCGGAGTCGTGGCGCCGGGGGTCACTACCTCGAGGCTCCTGATTATATCGTTCGCCAGCACCCTTGAAGGCTGACGGTCAAGGAAAAGGGGATTGCCGTTTTTATACGTCCTGAGCATCATGTTGTCGATGATGTCCATGTTGCCGACGAGTCCCATGCCGAGCCTGTCCTCGGGCACGAACGAAAGCCTTACGCCGAGATCGCGTATCTGCATCGGAGTCTTTTTACGCAGATCCACTTTGTTCCCGGTCGACGGATCGACGTACGTTATGTCGCCGCAGTCCGGGGTGCGGAGACCGGCGATAAGCTCAAGCAGCTCGCGCTGACCGCTGCCGGCGACGCCCGCGATGCCGAGTATCTCGCCCGCTTTCGCGGAAAACGATATATCGTCTATGACCTTCACGCCTTCCTTGTTCGTCATCGAAACGCCCGAAACGATCAGACGGTCCGGCGTGTTCTCGGACAGCGTACGCTCTATGTTAAGCGTTATCTTCTGCCCGACCATCATGTCGGTAAGCTCGGATTCGGTGACGTCCTTCGTCTCAACGGTCGCTATATGCTCGCCCTTGCGGAGAACGGCGACGCGGTCTGAAATTTCCATGACCTCGTGGAGCTTGTGGGTGATGATTATTATGGATTTTCCGTCCTGCCGCATGCGGCGTATGACGTTGAACAGCTTGTCCGTCTCCTGCGGGGTGAGCACCGCCGTCGGCTCGTCGAGGATGAGGATGTCGGCGCCGCGGTACAGCACCTTCACTATCTCAACGGTCTGCTTTTCCGACACGGACATTTCGTATATCTTCTTGTTCGGATCGAGATCGAAGCCGTAACGTCCGCAGATCTCGGCGATCTTTGCGGCGGAACGCTTGATGCTGAACCTGCCTTTTTCTTTTATGCCGAGCACTATGTTTTCGGTCGCCGTGAAAACGTCCACGAGCTTGAAGTGCTGATGGACCATTCCTATTCCGTATTCGAACGCGTCCTTCGGGGAATTTATCGAGACGAGCTGATCCTTTATGTAGATCTGTCCCTCGTCCGGATGATAAATACCGGAGATCATGTTCATCAGCGTTGTCTTGCCGGAGCCGTTTTCGCCGAGGATCGCTAAGACCTCTCCGTAACGGAGCTGCAGATCAACGTCCTTGTTGGCGACGATAGACCCGAACGTTTTCGTGATATGCTCGAGTCTCAGCGCCGATACGTTATCCTGTGTGTTCAAGGGTATCCTCCTTTATCGTTTGAGTGTACTCCGGTATCCGTACGAGATTCGTGCGGATAACGCGGCACCTCAAAGGGCGCGAGGCGGGGTTTTGAGCCCCGCCTCGGTTTTGTGCGGTATCGCGGGATACCGTATCTTTACATTTCAGTGTTCTTGTATTCGATGCCGTCGATGTTGATGTCGAAGTACGGAGCGGAACGGTATTCGGATTCATGGAAGTAACCGTCCTTTATAACTTCGGTTTCGGGCTTGAAGTCGCCGAGGTCGTCAACGTCGGCAAGATAAGTATCGAGCTTAACGCCTTTGACGGTGAACTTGCTCGTGTCGAATACGTGCAGCGTGCCGGCTTTGAATTCGGCTATCGCTTTGTCGATGGCTTCCTTGGTTCCCTTGGCGGCAACGTTGGAGTTGAGGCCGGAGAGAACGACGGAACCGGTGGAGATGGTGCCGTTCCAGTCGGTGTCTATGGCTTTGCCTTCGCTTACCTGTTTGATGATGTAGTGGAAGTAGGGAGCCCAGTTGATGGCGGAGGAGATGATGAACGTGTTGGGACCGGCTTCATAGGTGGAACCGTTGTAGGATACGTTCGGAACTTTCTTCTCTTCGCAGGCGTTCGGAGCGCCGAGGGAGTCGGCGTGCTGGCTTATGAGGACGCATTTATCCTGGTTTATAAGAGCGTTGGCGGCTTCCTGTTCTTTGGCCTGGTCATACCAGGAACCGGTGAAGCGGACCTTCATCGTGGCGGACGGGCAAACGGAGCGGGCGCCGAGGAAGAAGGAGGTCAGACCGGAGACGACTTCGGCATAGGTGAAGGCTCCGACGTAGCCGATAACGGCTTCTTCAGCCTTGATCTTGCCTTCGGTGATCATTTCGTTGAGCTTGAGACCTGCGGCGATGCCGGCGAGGTATCTGCCTTCATAGATGGAGGCGAAAGCGTTGTGGTAGTTGGCAAGCTTCTCGGTGTGAGCCTTCGTGCCGGTGGCATGGCAGAACTCTACTTCCGGATGAGCCTTCGCAACGGGGATGAGGTACTGCTCGTGACCGAAGCTGTCGGCGAATATTATCTTGCACTTCTGGGAGACGAGGTCTTCCGCGGTGGTGGTGCATTCTTCGCTTTCCGGGATACCGGTCTTGATAACGACCTGCTCATCCTTCAGACCGAGGGTCTTTTTGACGCTGTTGACGGCGTTGATGAAGTTGAGGTCGTAGGTGGAGTTTTCGTCGTGCAGGCAGATGACGCCTATTTTGAAGTCATCGGCTACCGCGAACTTTGAGAGCTCGGGGCGGGGAAGAAGATCTTCGGTCATGGCGTTCTTGTTGGTGTCCGTTGCCGTGCAGGAAGCGAGAACACAGAGAACCATGAGAGCCGCAAGAACTGCTGCAAGTGTTTTCTTGAACATTTTCAATGTTCCTCCTTAAAATATTTCGGTTTTATATAAGCACCGGCGTACGCCGGGGTGCTTCTCAGTCACAGAAGACGATGCCGTCTTCTTCGCTCATCGAGGCGATGCGGGCGAGAGACACGACTCTTACGCCCGACGCGCGGATCTGCGCGCCGCCGTCCTGATAAGCTTTTTCGATCACTACGCCGGCTCCGGCAAGCTCGGCTCCGGACTGACGCACAATGTCGATCAGACCCTTCAGAGCGCAGCCGCGGGCGAGAAAATCGTCGATTATCAGCACGCGGTCGCCTTTTCCGAGGTATTCTTTCGATACGGTGACGTTGTTCACGTTGTTATGGGTGTACGACGCAACCTCGGCGGAATAGACGTCGTCAGACATGTTGGAGGTCTTCGATTTTTTTGCAAATACTACCGGACAATCAAAAAACTGCGCGGTCAGACAAGCCACACCTATCCCAGAGGATTCTATGGTGAGTATCTTGTTGACGCGGCAGTCCGCGAAAGATCTGTGGAATTCGGCACCGAGCTCTGCAACAAAACGCACGTCGATCATGTGGTTGAGGAACCCGTCTACTTTCAGTACGTCCCCGCCTTTGATCTTTCCGTCTTTTCTGATGCGGTCCTCAAGGAGCTTCATAGCCGGTTACCTCCGAATCCACGTAAAACTTAAGTACATTTTACCCTAAAATGCGACTTTTTTCAATTGTGAAATTTAACGAAATTGTCACGGCAATAAGAATTGTTTGTATATATTTTTCACAACGCCTGGAGGGCAGAATTATAATATACGCGTTTATTTACAATATTTTATAGTGTATGACGCATTTTTGTGGTAAAATGGGGAAAATAAAAGGTAAAAAATACCCGATCGCCCGGAAAAGCTCGTCGGAGGCGGAACGTAAGAGCTGCCGGTTCATTTTTGAAACGGTCTAAACCCGTAAGAAGATCCTTCGCTCCGCTCAGAATGACAAGACGCGGCGGCTCGACCGTACCTGCTCTGCGGCTTCCACGCTCTTGGGGGTCCCACCCCTCATAACCCCCAAACCCCCTCTTCCCCTCCATCAATTTCGTG
>CACWOQ010000072.1:13053-23941 GCA_902762505.1 uncultured Ruminococcus sp.
CCCCGCTTGCGGAACCCAGGGGAAGTCTTCGCGGCGCTGCCGCGCCCGTGCTCGACTTATTCGACCGCGGCGCATTCCTCGCCTTGCTTCATCCGCCACTGGCGGCGCAAGGCTCGTCACCCCCCTCTTCCCCTCCATCAACTAGGTCAGTTGATGGGGCGCCGGAAAAACGCGCGGAGCGCTCATAACTCATAACTGATAACTTAAACGGCTTTTTCGCCTTTATGGGAGGCAGCACCGGAACAAGGTAGTTCGCCTCATCCACCGCAAGCGGTCCCCCTTCCCCAAAAGGGGAAGGTTATGCGGATCGCGCGCGGCACGGTTTGATGTGCGGCAGTAATCGAAGGAGATCCTTCGCTGCGCTCAGGATGACCGGACTCGGCGGCTCGACCGTACGTGCTCTGCGGCTTCCACGCTCTTGGGGGTCCCACCCCTCATAACCCCCAAACCCCCTTAAACCCCTCCATCAACTCTGTTAGTTGATGGGCGCGAGTCTCCGGGCGAAGTTTTACGGAGCCTGTTTGAATCCCCGCTTGCGGTGCCCGAAGAAGTCTTCGCGGCGCTGCCGCGCCCATGCTCGACTTATTCGACCGCTGCGCCTTCCTCGCCTTGCTTCATCCGCCACCGGCGGCGCAAGGCTCGTCACCCCCCTCTTCCCCTCCATCAACTAGGTCAGTTGATGGGGCGCGGAAAAACGCGCAAAGCGCTCATAACTCATAACTGATAACTGATAACTTAAACGGCTGTTTTCGCCTTTATGATCCGGCCCTGCCGGATCATCGCGTTCCGGGCTGTGGGGGGGGCAGCCCCGGAACGCGGTTTGCGCGGCGGCGCGGTTTGATGCGCGGCGGTGATCGAAGGAGATCCTTCGCTTCGCTCAGGATGACGAAGCGCGGCGGCTCGACCGGACGTGCCCGGCGGCTTCTTCGCCGGGGGAGTCCCACCCCTCAAAACTCCCCCTGACCCCCTCTTGCCCCCTCCATCAACTCTCTAAGTTGATGGGGCGCGAGACAGACGGCGGAGATCGCGTTCCGGGCTGGTGGGGGGCAGCACCGGAACAAGGTAGATCGCCTCATCCACCGCAAGCGATTCACTTTATAAAGGTGAAAATGGCGTTCGCCTCTTCCCCAAGAGGGGGAAGGTAACGGTCCCCCTTCCCCAAAAGGGGAAGGCAGTTCGCTGCGCCCGGGATGACGGGCTGCTGCCCGACAGAATATAAAAATACATTTTTCGGTGTACTTGAATGAAAAAACGTCTGATCTTTATTTCTATCATACTTGCGGTACTGCTGTGTCCGCGTGTTCTCGGCAGCGCTTATACCGAGTCGGGCGACGGGACCCTCAACGTTTCCGCCGTCTCAGCCGAGCAGGTGCGGATCTGCTCCGCCGTTCTGCTCGACGGCTTCGAGGAAAACGAAACAGACCGCGCGCCCGACGAGGGCACCGTCGCCGATATTACCGTGGCGTCGCCGTTCGAGGGCGAAAATTGTCTGATGATCGCAGGCAACGGCTCCGCCGGAGTGACGTTTGAAATGACGAAAAAGCGCAATACCGCAAACACCCGCTCCGCCGTGATCTGCGCCTACGTCGAGCCTGTCGACGGCGCGGAATTTGAAATCGAAATGTGCGTGCGCGGATCGAAAAAATCATTTACCGGCAGATCGAAACTCGAAGCCGGCGTATGGTGCGCCGCCTATCTGCCGATACCGGGCGACGCGATAAATCTGACCGATATACATATAACCGTAAGCTCCGGTGAAAACGTCCGCGTCAAATGCAGCCTCGACTGGCTCCATACGGCGCTCGTGGACGGGATGCCGGACAGACTGCCGTTTTTTGCATCCGGATACGAACCGTCAAAGGGCGAGCTGAGCCTTGAAGACGGTGTCATGCGGTTCAAGCCGACCGGCACGTCCGCGCGCCTTGAAAGCTCGTACTGCGGATATATGACCGGCGGCGTTTACAACTGCATAAGCGTAAGCCTCGTGAACGAAAGCGACGCTGACGAGCTGACCCTGCGCCTCAAGCTTGACGGCCAGAGGTCGTATCAGGAGGAAAACGCGCACACGCTGAAGCTGACAAAAGGCGAGCAGATCTGCAATTTCCCGATCGGCGGCTTCCGTTCCGGCACGGTCGTCGAACAGCTCAGATTCGACCTGCCGAGAAACACGGACGGCGTGATAACCCTGAAAAGCGTCGGATTTTCCGTTTACCGTTTTCCGGCTGATTATAAAGGCGCCGTGACGGCGACGGCGGAGGGCGACAGGATCGTTATATCCGGAAAAATGCCGGATTATCCGTCCTCCGCCAAAAACGTCCGCCTTTACAGGCTCCCGGTCGGCGCGGACGAGGAGCAGCCCGGAGCGTTCGATTCCGAGCCGTACGCGGAGACGGGAGTTTCCGGCTCGTTCAGATTCGAAATACCGAGATACGATGAAGGCAAGGACAACGCGCTTTATAAATATACCGTTGTATACGAAGGCAAAAACTCGTCGGAGACGGCGGGCGTCGCGTACGTCGGCGGTGGATTCACGGCTGTGTCGCTCCCGTACAAGGGTATGACTGCGCCTGAGCGTGTCGCCGATATATACGAGCTTTTACCCGGCGCCGTATACGTTGACGCCGACGCGGGTACGCTGTTCGACGACAACGGCGAAACGTCGGTCGAATACGGAGATTTCAAACACGGACTGTCGGACGCCGAGCTTCAGAGATACGACGCGATAATAGACCGCTGCCGCGCGGAAAACGTGCCCGCGGTGCTTGATCTCCGTTTCTCGCCTTTTCCCGGCGCGGATAAATACGTGTTCACTGACGGTGTCGACGCCGTCCCGGATCTTACGTCATATGAAGGTACGGCGAACTTTTACGCCGTTCTCAGATTCTTTGCAGAAAGATACAAAGACGGCATCGCGGCGGTGATCCTGCCCGGACCGCTCGATTCGGAGGGCATCGCCGGGGTACTCGGCACAGGAGCTGACGGAATGGAAAAATACGCCTCGTCCGTTATACGCGCGGCTTCCGCGGCGCTTGAAGGCACCGGCGTCGGCGTGATCGTGCGCGTCACTTCGGATGGCGCCGGAGACTTTCTGCAAATGCTGAGAAAGGATCTGCCAAACGAGCCTTTGACTGCCGCCGCGTTCTGCGAAGACGAAGGATCAGCCAAAGCTTTCGCACAGGCCGCCGCAGATGCCGGCGTATCCTGCGTGATCGAAGCGGACGCCGGCGACGCCGCGTCGCTTATAAGACTGTTTTACGGAAACGAGCACCGCGCCGCCGCGATCCGCGCCGAAAACGTCACAGCTGACGCCACGTCGTCCGCGCTGTTTTCGGTGATAGATACAAGAGACGGAGTATCGGCGTCCGACGGGCTGAAGCTTCCGGAGTTTCCCGGCGGCGTAGGCGCGGTATATACCGATATAATAAAAAGAACGAAAATATATGAAAACAGAGGATATACGGAACCGACAGAGCTGCCGCAGGTACTGACGACCGTCACGGAGGGCGGAGACTGCGAGGCGTGGACGCCGTTTGACGGCTGTGCGAACGTATACGCCGACGAGCTTTACAGCGAGCCTTCCACCTCGCTTACGTTCGATCTGTCCTCCGGCCCCGGCTGCGCGAGGTGTACGACGCCGCCGCTTGACGGCACGGTCTATCTGCGTCTCTGCGTGGATTATCTGCCGGAGGGCAGCGATACGGTCGACGTAACGGTGAGACTGAGAGGTGAAAACGGATGCGTCAGCTCGGTCCTGCGGATGGAGAACGGCAAGGTCACGTCAGCCGCGCTCGACCCCGGAGATATCGGCGCCGTTACGTCGGTGGATCTTTCGCCGTCGGGCGACGCCGGAACGCCGAGGATATCCGTGCTCGGGATCTATACGGTCGACAAAACGTCGTCGGAAACCGTCCCTGAGCAGTCCGCAGAGACGCTTCCGCCGCCCGAGACTCAGGTATTCGAAACCGAGACGCGGCAGACGGCGCCCATCGAAAAAAAGGAAAACGACATACCGCTTTACGCCGTGACGATAGGAGTAATGCTCGGAATGTTCGCCGTCTGCGGCGCGGTCATATTCATCCTGAAAAAAGTCGACGCCGCAAAAAAGCGTGAAAATACGGAAGAAGATACGGAGGATTAACAAGTGAAAAAAGCTTTATCGTTCGTTCTCGCGGCGCTTATGGTCGCCGCGCTCGTGCCGGCTCTCGTTCCGGTGTCGACGGCGGCGGACGGCGGTCCGCAGGCGTACGTTGCGAAGAAGTTCAACCATATCGTACAGGTAAGCTACGACGAGGTCAGATACGGCCTGAAGCCGAACGGCTCCGACGAGAGACCTTACGTATACTGCGGCGGAGACACGGCGAAAACCGACACCCCGCACCTGCCGGAAAACACGCAGTCCGCTATATTCTGGGGATGGGTCAGCGCGGACGGCTCCGACATTCAGAGCTTTTCGTACGTTCAGGAGGGAAAATACACGCTTTCTCTTCCGAAATTCAAGGAGGATCCCGGATCCGCGGTATTAGCCGCGGCGAAGGGCGAATTCACGTACAGATTCCACGTCATAGTCCCGGTGGATCCCGCCGGTATACGCACGGTGCAGGTGTTCGCAAACTTCGCGGACGGCACGAGCGAGGAGATCTGGCGCGCACGCGTTTACATACCTCCGTACGATGAAAGCACGTTCGTCGATCCGCTTCCTCCGGACGCGCAGCCCGGCGACGTCAACGGCGACGGTTCCGTCGACAATAAGGACGTTATCGCGCTGTTCAGATACGTAAGCGGAGATCAGTCGCAGGTGAGCGCCGTATCGTCCGCCGACGTGAACGAGGACGGAGCTGTGGACAACAAGGACGTCGTCATGCTGTTCCGGTACGTGAGCGGCGGCGGAGAGCTCGGCGCCACGTGGACGAGCGTCGATATGTACGACAGCACCATGTACAATAACAAGGAAGCGAAGCAGCTGAAGACGGGCGGTTACCTCGCCGAAAGATTCTCCGTGAACGCGTCGTTTAACAGTATCAGCGTCTGGTGCCCGTCCTGGGGGAACAACACGGGAGATCTGAGGCTCAGCCTGTATAAGTATTCAAACGATCTCGCCTATTCTTTGACACAACCTGCGGCGGCGACCCGGAATTTCAAAGATTACAACGATAACGCGTGGCTGACGCTCGAATTCCCGGCGCAGGCGGCGGGAGAATACATAGCCGTTCTGAGCGACCCGACGGAGACTGTCGGCGCGTGGGTATATCCGTCGTCCGTTTCACGCGGACTCCTTTACGACGGCGGCTTTGAGATCGCGGGCGAGCTGTCTATGAAGATATCCGTTTCGTCGACGCCTTCGCCGCTTTTCAACAAGATAGAATCTGAAACGTCGTCTCTTATACCGCCTGAGCCCGAGGATTCACCGGCGATAAGAGAACGCGACGCGATGCCCGATACGTGGGCGGCGGTCGACGGACTCGGCAGAGTGCTGCCCGGAAACGCCGAAACGGGCGACCCGAAGAAGGACAAATACGTCGGTCTGTTCTACTGGACGTGGCACGTTGAGCACGCGAAGAATTACAGCCCGGTCAACCTGCAGCAGATCTGCGACAAATACCCGGACGCGGTAACGAATCACGATCACAGCGTATGGAGCACGATAGGCTCGTATTACGGATGCTTCTGGAACGAACCCGTATTCGGCTACTACACGACGACGGATAAATGGGTGCTCCGCAAGCACGCCGAGCTTCTCGCCGACGCGGGAGTCGACGTGATAATATTCGATAATACGAACGGCACCTTCACGTGGCGTGAATCCTACACGGTACTGCTCGAGGTGTTCAAAAAAGCGAGAGAGGACGGCGTGAAAACGCCCAAGATCTCGTTCATACTGCCGTTCGGCGACGGAAACGCCGCGGCGACGCAGCTGCGGGAGATATATCAGACCGTATATAAGAACAAGGCTTATAACGAGCTGTGGTTCTACTGGGATGAAAAGCCGCTGATCATGTCGCTGACGAGCGGGCTTGATACTTCAAAGGCGCTTGACGCGGAGATAGCGTATTTCTTCACGTTCCGCCGCGGCGTGCCTCAGTATAACGATACGCCGAAAACGAACACGGATCTGTGGGGCTGGCTTGCAAGATACCCGCAGGCGACGTACACGGATAAGAACGGAATGAAGCAGATATCCGTAGGCGTGGCTCAGAACTGGAGCGCCTCTGCAGGACTAACCGCGATGAACGGCACCGGCATCTTCGGCAGGACGTACACCTCCAAGGGATACGATCAAAGAGAAAACGCGAAGCTGTACGGCGCGAATTTCGCCGAGCAGTGGGAATACGCGATAAAGAAGAACGTCAATTTCGTGTTCGTCACCGGCTGGAACGAGTGGATAGCGCAGAAACAGCCCACGTGGCAGGGCGTGAAAAACGCGTTCCCGGACGAATTCAACGACGAATACAGCCGCGACATAGAACCGTCGACCGGCGAGTTGAAGGACCATTACTACTATCAGCTCGTGTCGTATATAAGAAAATTCAAGGGCGTGCGCGCAGTCCCCGAGCCTTCGGCGGAGAAGACGATATACGTAAGCGGGGCGACGTCGCAGTGGAACGACGTCGGACCGTACTACGTTGCGTACAAGGGCAATACGTTCGCCCGCGACAGCGCAGGATATAAGGGCATGACGTACAAAAACACGACGGGCAGAAACGATATAACCGGCGCGAAGGTCGCGCGCGACGCGTCAAACCTGTATTTCATGGTCGAATGCGCTGACGATATCACACCGTATACAGATAAAGCGTGGATGAGGTTGTTCATAGACACGGGCGACTCGGATAAGAGCTGGGAAGGCTTCGAATACGTCGTCAACAGAGTATCGCCGACGTCGGCGCAGGCGACGCTTGAACGCTCGAAGGGCGGCTGGAGCTTTGAAACGGTCGGTCAGGTCGCGTATAAGGTAACGGGCAGCACGCTTGTGATAAAGATACCGAAATCATATCTCGGCATCACGTCGGATAAATTCACCGTCAACTTCAAGTGGAACGACAACATGCAGAAGGACGGCGATATAATGGACTTCTACTCGAACGGCGACACGGCTCCGGGCGGAAGATTCATGTATACGTACTCGGTCAAATGAAAAAAAGGATATATATCGCATCCGACGGAGGCGGCACCAAGCTCGAGCTCGGCGCCGTCTCCGCTGACGGAGAGCTGATCTGCCGGGTCAGAGTGCCCGGAGGGATAAACAGAAAAACGAACGACGCGGACTCGATCGGAAAAACGATCCGGCGCGGCTTTGATGAGCTGCGGACACGGATCGGCGATTTTGAGACGGCGGGCGTCGCCGGATATCTGATGCATAACGACGATGCGTTTTCACGCATAGCCGGATGCCCCGTCACGGAGGTGGACGAAGGCACCCTCGGACTTTACGCCGCCGGTATATACGGCGACGGGATACTGATACTGTCCGGAACGGGCGCGGACGCGTACGTCATAAAAGACGGAGAGTATCACATAGTCGGCGGATACGGCGCCATCCTCGGAGACCCGGGTTCCGGCTTCGCGATAGGCCGCGCGGCGATAAACGCGGCGGTCGCGTACGCGGAGGGCAGAGGAGAAGCGACGCTTTTGCTTGAACTGCTGAGAGAGAAATATCCGTCCGACACGCTGCGCGGATCGGTGTACGGAATATATGAAACGCCGCAGACGGCGAGAAACGTGGCGGATTTCTGCAAGCAATGCGAGATCGCCGCCGACAGGGGCGACAGAGTCGCGCTTGAGATGTTTAAGCGCGCGGCGCATGATCTTTCCGCGTTCGCGCTGGCGGGAGCAAAAATCTATTCAATGTCTGCCTGCACTCCCTATACGTTCGCCGGCGGAGTCATGCTCCATGATCTGACCCGCGAAAAACCGCTTTTGAAGGACGCTGTCATTTCGGATATGAACGGAGCGGGAATGTATAACTACGTGCCTCCGGAAGGCTCACCGCTCGACGGCGCGGTCAGATGGATAAAGCGGAATTTGATATCGAACGGCGGGAAATAAACACGGAAATCTTCGCTTGAAACGACAAGACGCGGCGGCGCTTCACGTTGCTTGCCGCACGGCTTGCGGGAGCCGTCGAATGATGGAAAAGGAAAAATTTTCCCTCATTAAATATATATCCGATTGCTCGAGATATAAGTGTTGGAGTAACAAGCAGCGAAATCGCCATAGCTGCCGCAAAAAGTAACATCATTCTTACGAACTGCCATCTCTTCGTTGTTTTTTCATCCACTCCGGTGCTCATAAGAAGCGCTATCTCCGGTTCCTCATCCTTCATAAATACTGTCTGATACATCACAACCAGGAATCCCAGAACTCCCGTTACAACTATAGCCATCATATTTCGTAAAAACGTAAACAGAACATCATATATTCCAAGCGCAGCAGCAACAAAATCCTCATCCGTCATCATCTGTCCGGGGAATAACTTATTAAGTTTTTCATATTCGGCCTTCTTCTCCGAATCCGGTACATCCAGTGTAAATCCAACCGCATTCCATCCTTCAGATACCGCATCATTAAACTCCGCCGACATGATCACGTCTCTGTCATTAAATGCTGAAAGCCTGTCAACAAAGCCCGTTACCACAAACTCTTCCTGCTCACGCGCCCCGGATAAACGATCTTCAGAATATTTATCATATTCTATCAGGACCTTATCTCCGATATTCACACCATGATTGCTGGCTGTGAAATAATCCATCAATATTTCATTTCTAAGCTTAGGATATTGTCCGCCCTCTCTTATAACCATGCCCTCGGGATCAAAATGAAAATTCATCAGAATCGTTTCTGTTTCATCACCAAAGATCATATTTGCATTCTGACGATTCACTGTTTCACAGGTTGCTGAGATACCATTTTGTTCCATGAGAGTATTCAGATTTCTCACCATGATATCAGCTCTTCCTGTTCCGTTGGAAAGTTCATCAAATGTGCTGTTATCCAGATTAGGAACAGCCTCAAGCTTCTTCCATGTATAAAATTTATATAAGAAGTCAGTACTGATAACCGTATCCCTGACCTGAATATTTATAAGAACCACACTGCTTCCTATGGCAAACGCAATAAAGAGAAGTATGTATCTTTTAAAATTACCGAATATATCCGTAAGTGCCAAGAACAGTGGAAGGGACATCTTTCTTCTCTTGCTTAAACTGAAACGGTCACTATGCTTGATTCTTTCCTGTCTCGCTTCACCATGAAGGACATCCATAACCGAAATCTTATTTATCCTCCTCATAGAAAACAAGATAAAGAGGATTACAAGCACAACGATAAATACAGCAGATACAGCAGCTACCACATAATCAACTACTCCTAATGAGTACGATATGTTGTAATAGAATCTTCCGATAAGCTTGTTTCCCACAACAGCCCCGAGAATCATTCCTATAATTCCGCCGACAATGGAAAATGCTACATATTTTGCTGCAACCAGCCACCTGAAGGAAACCGAATCCGTTCCCAGAGCCTTCATTATTCCGAGTTCCCGTTCCTCCTTCTTAATGGCTGATCTGATAGTAAATCCGATAGTAAAAAGTATGATGAGAACCATGAATATACAGGTTATAAGCATAAAAAATGTAATAAGCACCGACACAAGTGCTGCATTACTTGTCGTATGTCCATCTCCAAGACAATACATAAAATAGTCTTTATAATTCTCATCCTTTGCTAATTCCGAATTAAGAACTTTTCTGTCATTTTCGGTATATTTCTGTTCGGTATCAAATCCGGTAATTCCTATCTTTTGCGGACATTCAGAGCTCATCACTTCGTAATCGGCGTCAGATAATATGAATCTGCAAACAAAATCTAATATCGGATCCCTTGTGATCGCTGTAATAGTGAACTTATACTGCTTCCCGGAAGGTGCGGTAATAAAAAGATCATCTCCTACCTTAAGTCCGGTCTGCATAGAAAACGCATACGGAACAGCCACCTCTCCACTGCGGATAGAAAACGGTTTATTATTCTCATCATAAACCAGGTTATATTCCCTTGGTTGCTTCATAAGTGCATACAGTTTATTTCCCACACTACGATTCAGAAAATCATAATCTACGCCCTCATAATATAAATTTGTATATTCAAATCGAATGGCTTCATTATGTTCAATCTCTGCATCCGGGTAATTTGCCAATATGATATCTTCCATAGCCTTCTGCTGTCCTTCAGCGTCGTCCAGCAGCTTGTTATAAATAATTATAGAATCATACGGCTTACATCTCTCCTGTGAAACCTTCACACCTCTGATATTCGCAAACATCAGCAGCGCACTGGCCGCCACCAGAGCAGACACCATCACCATGAAAAGAAGTATGATGACGTTCAGCCCCTTACTCTCTTTTAAATCTCTTTGTATCATTCTGAAAAACATGATTTGTTCTCCTTATTTATCAGTCTTCTGATAACCCTTTAGTTACCTCTTTGCTCCGAGCTTGAAACTAATATAATACACCACTTTTTAAAAAGTCTTTAAAACCGGATTAAAAAAATAAAAAAACTTCGCATAAGGTCATTTTTATAAAATGTACCATATACGAAGCTTTATCATCTTGTTTGTTTATTTACTTTATGTTCGTCAGAAGCTTTATAAAGACGTTATTTTTGTCCAGAAGCATGAGTATAGGATTATCCCCTATCATCTCACTGTAGCTTCCTCTTAGCGCACAGAATGCGATTGCCATGAATATCCAGATTATGGCAAGACCTACGACGGCTCCGAGGATAATACCACCCAGTTTATCTATTCCCGTAAGGATAGGAACCTCCTTAACAGCCGCTCCGAGTATCCAGCAGATTATAAGAAGAACGAACTGGATAGCAAGATACGTTCCTG
>CACWOQ010000073.1 GCA_902762505.1 uncultured Ruminococcus sp.
TCTCGAGATCGCTTCGCGATCACGGCAGGTTCTTCTGCGAGCGTCGTGCAAACGAAAATGACATCCCCGTATGGGGATGTCATTTTCGTTGGTGCGGGTAACAGGGATCGAACCTGCACGGTGTTGCCATTGGAACCTAAATCCAACGCGTCTGCCAATTCCGCCATACCCGCGTGACGTTTATTCTATCATAAAAATATGAACAAATAAAGGTCAATCGGCGCGGAATTGCGAGTTGTACAGGTCGGCGTAAATACCGTTTTTCGAAAGCAGCTCTTTGTGAGTGCCGCGTTCTTTTATCCCCTCGTCGTCCATTACTATTATCTCATCGGCGCCTCTTATCGTCGTCAGTCTGTGCGCGACTATGAGCGTCGTTCTTCCGGCTGAGAGCTTTGACAGCGCGTCCTGTATCTGAAGCTCCGTCGCGTTATCGAGCGCGGACGTCGCCTCGTCAAGTATCAGCAGCGGCGGATTTTTCAAAAACACCCGCGCGATCGATATCCTCTGCTTCTGACCGCCCGAAAGCTTCACTCCGCGCTCTCCCACGTACGTGTCGTAACCGTCAGGCAGGCTCGTTATGAATTCGTCTATATTCGCGCGCTTCGCCGCCTCTATGACCTCTTCGCGCGTTGCCGTCGGCTTGCCGTAAAGTATGTTTTCATACACGGTCCCGGTGAACAGGAACACGTCCTGCGAGACCATGCCGATATTTTCACGCAGGGACGAGCGCGTCAGTTCTCTTATATCGTGTCCGTCGACCTTTATCGAACCGGATCTTATTTCATAAAACCTCGGTATGAGGTTGCACACCGTCGTCTTTCCGCCGCCCGACGGTCCGACGAACGCGACGGTCTTCCCCGCCGGTATATGGAGGCTTATACCGTCAAGCACGGTCTGACCGTTCCCGTAGTCGAAGTTGACGTTGTCGAATTCCACGTCGCCTTTTACGTTCTGCAGCGTCAGCGCGCCGTCAGCGTCCTTTTCAGGCTCCGTATCGAGGATCGCCGTGAACCTCTCGAAGCCGGTCATGCCGGACTGGAGCTGTTCTATGAACGCGATAAGCTTTTTTATCGGGTTAATGAAAACGTTTGCGAACAGCATGAACAGCGCGAATTCGCCGGGGGTGATATACCCTTTAATCGCGCAGAAGCCGGACGATACTATCGCGATGACGTTCAGCAGGTCTATTATGTAATCCGATCCTGACGAGAATTCAGCCATCGCTTTGTACGAAAGGCGCCTCGCCTCGACGAATTTGTCGTTGTTTTTTCTGAAATGATCGAGCTCGTATGCGGAGTTGTTGAAGGCTTTTGAGACGCGTATGCCGGAAATGCTGTTTTCAAGCGTTGCGTTCACCTCGCCCACCTGTTCCCTCATTTCGGCGAAAGCTTTGCTCATCTTAACGCGTTTCCACATCGCGAAAGCGATAAGCGCCGGCATCGACGCGAATATTATAAGCGTCAGCCATATATTCACCCTCGCCATCATGATGAACGAGCCGATCAGAAGGATCCCCGATATAAAGAGGTTTTCCGGGCCGTGGTGCGCGAGCTCGGATACGTCCATCAGGTCGTTTATGATCCTCGACATGATCGTGCCGGTCTTATGATCGTCGAAATAAGAAAACGGCAGCTTCTGCATATGTGAGAACACTTCGTTCCTCATCTGATACTGCATCCTGACGCCGACCATGTGTCCGTAATACTGCACGCAGTACGCGGCGACCATCTTCACCGTGTAGATCCCGACGAGCACGCCGAGCCATATGAATATCATCCTTATATTCTTATCCGGTATGTAATCGTCTATTATACTGCGCGAGACGACCGGCAGAAACAGGTCGCATACGGCGACGACAAGCGAGCAGAACATATCGAACGCAAAGCTTTTCGCGTTCGGTCTGTAATATCTTATAAATCTTCTTATCATCTTTATTCAAACGACCCACTCGATACGAGTGGGTCGTTGTCCTGTTCTGTAATGTTTAAACGTTGCCCTGACGGTCCGCAAGGATCTTCATGATCTGAGCGAATTCATCGTCGGTTATACCGTTATCTTCCTCCGCCGGCTTCTCTTCCTTTACGGGAGCTGCGGGCTCGGGAGCGGCGGGCGTTACGACCGCGGGCTTCGGCTGCTGGGGAGCGGTGACCTGCGGCTGTACGGGCTTCTTTACGGGCTGAGTCGGTTTGACGGGCTGACCCTTGATGGAGCCTTCAAAGCCGGTCGCTATGACGATGATCTTCATCTCGTCTTCAAGATCGTTATCGAAGTTCGCGCCCCAGATAACGTTCGCGTCGGCATGGGTCTCGTTGGAGATAAGGGTGGACGCGGTGACGACGTCGTCAAGTCCGATATCGGGCGAGGCGGTGACGTTGATGATTATGCCGCGCGCGCCGGTGATCGTCGTTTCGAGCAGCGGGCTCGATATAGCGGCGCGAGCCGCCATTTCGGCTTTGTCCTTGCCCTTTGCGGCGCCTACGCCCATGTGAGCGAAGCCGGCGTCCTTCATGACAGCGCTTATGTCGGCGAAGTCAAGGTTGATTATACCTGTGCCGTTTACGAGCTCGACTATGCTGGATACGCCGCGGCGGAGCACGTCGTCAGCGATCTCGAAAGCGTTGGCGAGGGTGATCCTTGTGTCGGATACCTGTTTCAGTCTCTCGTTCGGGATGATGATGAGGGAGTCGACCGCCTCGGCGAGCTTTGCTATACCGGCTTCAGCCTGCTCCATTCTTCTTCTGCCCTCGAACGCGAAAGGCTTGGACACTATGCCTACGGTGAGTATGCCCATATCTTTTGCTATTTTAGCGATGATGGGAGCGGCGCCCGTTCCCGTGCCGCCGCCCATACCGGCGGTAACGAATATCATATCCGCGCCTTCGATCGCGGCGGTAAGCTCTTCGATATTCTCCTCGGCAGCTCTCGCGCCGATCTCGGGATTGGCGCCCGCGCCGTGACCCTTGGTGAGCTTTTCACCTATCGGTATCTTCGTCTGTGCGGATGAATTGAGAAGAACGACCTTATCGGTGTTGACTGCTATGAACTCAACGCCCACAATATTGGAGGCGATCATTCTGTTGACGGCGTTGTTGCCCGCACCGCCTACACCTATGACTTTTATTTTGACAAGATCGTCAAAGCTGGTTTCGAGATCGTATGGCATTGTATTTCCTCCTGAATACGGTTTTATATATGGTATCAATTTTCGATTTTCCAACAAGTATATAATAATACGGTTTTTATTATTTTGCAATAGCCTTTTTGCAAATTTTCTTAAATTTTGAGATTTTTTTCTTTCAATAGTCGATTTCAGTCCGTCTGAAAGAGCATTTTTCGATATCCGACGCGTCAATTATACCTTTTTCATTCGCGGATAACGTCGAAATCACGCTTTCGGCGAGCGTCAGCTTCGTGCTTATGTCCTCCGCGTCGCCGACGGTTATGATAAATCTGTCGTCATATCTGAGCTTGACGTTGAATTTTTCACTCATGTCGACTACCTTGATATGCCCGCATATCCCGTGCTCCGATATCGCGTTGAGCAGCCGGATCAGATAATTGTAATGAGTACCGGTGCGGAAGCTCAGCACTCTGCCCGTCACCGCCGTGACGATATCACAGCTTATCAGCTCCGTGCAGTCGGCGGGCGCTGCGTCCGTGCGGTCAATTATTTTAAGCGTGTCGGTAAGAACGTAAACGTCCCCGCCCATCCTCATATAATATTTTCCGACCCCGTCCGTGACGGTTATGACGAGCTTGTCCGGCAGCTGCTTTTCAACCGTTATCTCTTCAAGCGAAGGATACGCCGTGCGGAGCCGCTCTTCGATCGAGCCGCGGCTCGTAAGTATCAGATTCGAGTACGGCGAAAGCTTCAGGCACTCCGTAAGCTCCTGCTCCGTGTATCTGTCCGAGCCTGTGACGGTGACGTCCGAAATACGGAAGAACACAAGGAGCATCGCGGCGCCGAGCAGCAGAACGGACACGGCGATTATGCAGAACGCTGCCGTCCTTCTTATCGCCGTTTTTCTCGCTCTCGTCTCGCGGTAGCTCTGCATCATCAGAGCGCTTCTCGTCTGCTCCGAAACCGTCAGCTCGTCTTCGCCGCCCGTCTCCTGCCTTCTGATTATTTTTCCGTTCTCAAAATCGAATCCCGGGCCTTTTTCGCCGTTCATCTCTTCTCTCCCGTGAGCTTCATAAGCTGCTCGAATATCCGCTCGTCGGCGTCCGGCACGGCGTATTCTCTGACGTTTCTGCAAAGCGTTTCGCGCTTTACCCTGTCGTCGAGCAGCGAGTTGACAGCTTCGTTCATCGTGTCGGCGTTGAAATCCGCGTCGCGTATCAGCACCGCCGCGTCCCTGTCGGCGAGAGCCTTCGCGTTTTTATACTGCTGATCGTCGGTCACGTTCGGCGACGGTACGAATATCGCCGCGCGTCCCGCCGACGCGATCTCAGACGTGGTCATGGCGCCGGAGCGGCAGATTATGACGTCCGCCGCCGCCTGCCTTACCGGCATATCGTATATGTAGTCGAGCAGGCGTACATTGGCGGCGTTCGCCGCGTCTCCGTATTTCGCCTTTACGTCCTCATAGTTTGCAACGCCCGCGGCGTGGCAGAGGCATATATCCGCTCTTTCCGGCAGATATTTTTTTGCGTATTCCGACGCGGCGTTGTTTATCGTATCAGCGCCGAGGGAACCGCCGTAAACGAGCACGTTATATCTGAATTTATCGAGGCCGAGAGAGGATTTCGCCTCCTTTTCGGTCATTTTTTCACCTTTTGTTTTTCCGGGATTGCCTACTCTTATTATCTTGTTTCTGTATTTCGGCTTGATATACGAGGCGGCTTCCTCGAAATTCGTAAAGATTATATCGACGTACGGAGAAAGCATCCTCACGGCGAGCCCGGGGACGGCGTTCGATTCGTGCACCGCCGTCGGTATGTGAAGCGCCGCCGCGGCGCGGCAGAGCGGATAGCTCACGTAGCCGCCGGTTCCGACGACAAGATCCGGGTTGTATTTTTTCAGCAGTTTTTTCGCTCTCGGAACGCTTGTCAGCGTAAGCCACGCGGTTTTTATGTTCGACAGCGACAGACTGCGTTTAAGTCCCTGTATCTCTATGTGTTCAAGCGGATACCCGGCTCTCGGAACGAGCCTGTTCTCCATTCCCTTTGACGTTCCGACGAACGTTATGTCGGCGGACGGAATGTGATCCTTGATATTGTCCGCTATCGCTATTGCGGGATTTATATGTCCTCCGGTCCCGCCGCCGGTCATCATTACCTTCATTGTTTATATCTTCTTTTCTCTTGAAAATTTTGAAATACCGAGAAGTATGCCGCATTCGGCTAGTAGGATTATCAAAGCCGTACCGCCGTAGCTTATGAACGGCATAGATATGCCCGTCGGCGGGAAAAGTCCCGAAACGACGAATATGTTGAGCAGTGCCTGAAGACCGACCTTACAGGTGATCCCCGCCGCCAAAAGTCTTGAAAAACAGTCCGGCGCCTTGAAGGCTATAACGAATCCGCGCCAGACGAATAGTCCGAATAAGATGAGCAGACCGACGGCGCCTATAAAGCCGAATTCCTCGCAGACTATCGCGAAGATGAAGTCATTCTGAGGCTCCGGCAGATACAGGTGTTTGAGCGTGGAGTTTGTGAAACCGACGCCGAACAGACCGCCCGAGCCGATGGCGTTGAACGCCTGTATCACCTGCCAGCCGTCTCCCAGAGGATCGGAATACGGATTGAGCCAGGTGTTGAGGCGGTCGCTCGTGTAATCGGTGAATATCGCAATGAACGCGGCGCCCGCGCCGCCGGCTCCGAGTATCCCGAGCAGCCACGGCAGCGATATCCTGCCCCACAGCATTACGATCCAGCCTATCGTGAAAAGGATTATCGTGCCGGAAAGATGCCTTTCGAGCAGCGTTATGACACAGACGATACCGACGATCGCAAACGGTATGACGACCTCGCGGACGAACACCGGGAAGGCCTCCTTCGGCTTGCGCCTGAATATGCTCTTGTTTTTCAGCGCGATCGTCCGGTCGTCAAGATCCCGGTAGGCGTCTACGTATTTTGAAATATACCACGCAAGCATCATCACAAGCGCGAGCTTCATTATGTCCGTCGGCTGGAACGAGAATATGCCGACGTCGATCCAGCGCTTCGCGCCGTTGACGCTCTTTCCTATAACGGGTACAGACGCGAGAAGCAGAAAAGATACGGCGAAAAACGCGGGCGAGCCCCAGCTCATGTACAGCTTGTAGTCTACCGCCGAGGCGACGAACATTGCCGCCATTCCGATAGCCACGAAAATAAGCTGACGTCTCACGTAATAGTAACTGTTGCCGTAGTCGTGCTCCGCCCACGGATAACTCGCCGAATAGACCATCGCCGTACCGAAGGGCGTTTCAGTCTTTTTTACGGATGCCAGTATTTCATTCATCGCACTCATCCTCCCGCGGCGTGTCAGCCATTCCGGCTGCCAATGCAGAGTTCTGTCCCTTAACCGTCAATACAGGAACAGATAAATGCCAATCCAGTGTGCTATCGCTCCGAACAGCACAAAAAAGTGCCAGATAAAATGGGAACCTTTCTTCTTCAAAGCAAAAGGAATGATTCCGAGCGTATAAATGACGCCGCCCGCAAGCGTCGAAATCAGCAGCGGAACGTTTTCCTGCCACAGGCGCGGCAGGAAAACCAGACCGGCCCATCCCATCGCGATATAAACCGCGATATGCAGCGCTTTCGGCCGCCCCGGGCCGAAGACGCCGATCAGGGTAATGCCGGTCAGAATCAGCGCCCATTGCACTGCGCACAGAATGATTCCGGCTTTTCCGCCCCAGCTCAGCAGCCACATCGGCGTAAAGGTTCCGCCGATCAGCAGATAGATGGAAATATAATCGAACCGCCGCCAGAGCCGTTTCACGCCTGTTCCCCACCGAAAGGAATGATACAGACAGCTCATCAGAAACATCAGAATCAGGCATGCCCCATATACGATGGAGCAGAACAGCTTCATCCCGCTGTCGGACCGGAGCAGCAGCAGTACCGTCCCGGCAATGCTGAACAGCGCCCCCACCCCGTGGGTTACGGCGTTGCCCACTTCCTCCAGCACAGACCGTTTCGGCGGCTCATTTCTTCTTTTTGTGATCATCTCATTCATACCGTTTTTTGCAGCCTGTTCCGGACTTCTGTCCCCGGAAAAGGAATCCGGGGCCCGCCCCAGTCCCGGTCATCCATTCGGCAGCCTGGCAATCAGCGCCGGGCCGTGTTCTTTCAGCCAGTTCCGGGCATCCCGATAGTCCGGCATCACCCGCTCCACCTCAGCCCAGAATCTGGGGCTGTGATTCAGCTCCTTTCGATGGCACAGCTCGTGCACCATCACATAATCCGCTACCTGCCGGGGACAAAGCATCAGCAGGCAGTTGAAATTCAGGTTTCCCTGCGCGGAGCAGCTGCCCCAGCGGGTTTTCTGGTTTCTCACGGTCACCCGGCCATAGGTCACTCCGACCTGTTTCGCCAGTTCCCGCAGCCTGGGAGGCAGCTCCTTTACCGCCCGGTTTCCCAGTTCCTCCACTTCGTCCCAGCTCAGCTTTCCGGCCGTTTCTTTCTCCGTTTCCCGCTGTCTCACCGACGCCAGGTGTTTTTCAATCCAGGCCCGCTTGCTGTCAAGGATCCGCTGAATCTCCGTCTGCGGCAGGGCCAGCGGGGCCCGAACCACGATCCGTCCGGGAGGTATAATCTGTATGCCTACCGTTTTCCGCCGGCTTCGAATCACTTCGATCTGCATCGGCTCCCGCCTTCTTCTCTCTTTCTGTTCAGTCTTCCAGTTCGCGGCATTCCTTCAGAAGATCGATGATCTTCAGATGCTGGGGGCAGATCGCCTCGCACTGCCCGCAGGCCACGCAGTCGCTGGCCTTTCCCTTTTCCCGGGTCACAATGCTGTATTCCCGCCGGGTCCGGAAAGCCGCGCTTCCGCGGCTGCGATTGACGACATTGAAAACATCCGGAATCGGGATATTCATCGGACATCCCTTCACACAGTACCGGCAGCCTGTACAGGGAATGGATTTGTCAGCGCTGAGGGCCTCCTGCGCTTTCCGGATCACTTCCCGTTCCTCAGGCGTCAGCGGCTGAAAGTCTCTCATCGTATTCAGGTTGTCAGCCATCTGTGCTTCGCTGCTCATCCCGCTGAGCACTGTCATAAGTCCCGGAATGCTCGCGGCATAGCGCAGCGCCCATCCCGCATAGCTCCATCCTGTTTTGCCCGCGTCCAGCGCCTGCTTGACCGTGTCAATCGGATCCGCCAGCACGCCGCCCTTCACCGGCTCCATGATAACCACCGGCTTTCCGTGCGCCTGACAGATCTCCCAGTTGCGTCGGGAAGCCACTCCGGGATTCTCCCAGTCAGCATAATTGATCTGCAGCTGAACAAACTCCGTTTCCGGATGCGCCTCCAGCAGTTCCTCCAGCAGCTCAGGATCCGCGTGGAAGGAAAAGCCCCAATGCCTGATCCGTCCCAGGGCCTTCTGTTCCTGTACGAAATCCCACAGACGGTATTCGTCATATTTTTTCCATGTACTCCGCTGAATCGCATGCAGCAGATAGTAGTCGATATACCCGGCGCCGGTCCGCTCCAGGCTGGTGAAAAATTCCTGCTTCGCGTCCGCCTCGTTCTTTACTCCTGCCGCTGTAGCATGGAGCTTCGTCGCGATGGTATAGGCTTCCCGGGGATACCGGTCTGCCACAGCAGCCCGAAAAGCCGCTTCGCTTGCACCTCCGTCATAGACATAGGCGGTATCAAAATACGTGCCGCCCGCTTTCAGAAAGGCATCCGCCATCCGGCACACCTGGGGAATATCAATGCTCCCGTCCTGGTTCTTGGGCAGTCTCATCAGTCCGAAGCCCAGTTTAAAGGTTTCTTCTCCAAGATAGTGTTCCATCTTCATCCTCCCTGCTTTCTGTTTGCCGTCTGCGCGTTCTTTTGATGGGTTCATGATACTTCTGACGTTTCCCTTTGTCAAGAAAAGCCAATCTTATGCAAATCTTCAAATTAAATACCTTGACAGGTGATGTATTTATGATTATCCAGCCAGTTCACCTGATACCCTTGCCTGTTCATCGAGTCGATAAAATCCTCCCGGCTCACGGCCTCCTCCATTGCTTCCAGAACGGCGAGAGCGGTCTCCTGTACATAGGACTTCACTTTCCCGGCCTCCGCATCCTTCAGGAAACGGTATTTCTCTTTAGTATCCAGAAGGCTGTTCATGGTTACGGTTTTCAGGCCGCTTAGACTGCTTTGATCAGAGTCATTAATGATTATCTGTTCTTTCTTCATAAATCCTCCTGCAGAGTTAAACTGGAGACTCCTGACGTTCACCTGTATTCAGATAATCGATCAGCTTCTCCATGTTGATCAGGTACTTGGAGCCGGCCCGTACGAACACAATCCTGTTTGTCAGACAGAGCTTCCGGATGTAGTCATAGGACAGGCCGGTCATCTCACTGGCGTGTTTGATGGTGTA
>CACWOQ010000074.1 GCA_902762505.1 uncultured Ruminococcus sp.
TGATTATGCTGTCGATCTCATTAATTCCAGACCGAGAGCTTGCCTCAATTATCGCTCTCCTAAACAAATTTTTTGTCGCACTTGACTTGACAATTTGCCGGGGACCCCCAAGAGCGTGGAAGCCGCCGGGCACGTACGGTCGAGCCGCCGCGTACCGTCATTCCTGACGGAGTCGGTTTTTGCCGCGCGGCAAATCACCCGTTTCCGATCTTGCATCCGACCTCTATCACGACGTCGGATCTGGGAAACGCGCAGCACGGATGGATATATCCGTACGTCTTGTCGGCAGCGCGCCGGCGGTCGCATTTTTCCGGGGTGTAGCAGACTCCGGACACGAGGCGGCTGTGACAGAAGCCGCATTCTCCGCTCCGGCATTTTGACGGCGCGTATATACCCGCGCGCTCCATCGAAGAAAGCAGCGAAACGTCGCACGGGACGGTGATCGAGACGGTTTTATCATACGCGATTACCGTAAGCGAGTATTCACGTCTGTCCGCCGGCACGTAATCCGGCTCCTTTTGCGGCTCCGTTATCTGTCCGTACGCGTCCTCACGGACGAATTTCCGCCGCAGACCGAGCTTCGCCGTCTCAGACCCGATCGCGCGGTACATATTCTGCGGGCCGCATACGAATACGGAATATACGTCCGAGCGCGCGTATTTTTTTATCAGCTCCGCGGTGATAAATCCCTTTTCGCAGCCTTCGGGCGCCTCCTCGCTGTATACGTACGCTATCCTGATCCTCGGATCGTCGATCGCGTCGAATTCGTCGCGGAACAGCGCGTCGCCGGGGCGCCTGCATCCGTACAAAAGCGTTATCGTGCGGTCGTCGCCGCTGTTTTGCAGGTCCTTTATCATCGAGCGCACCGGCGTTATGCCGACGCCGCCCGCAAGCGCGATCACGTCCTTTGCGTCACGGTTCGGATCGTACGTGAACTGACCGTCCGGCGCCGAAACGTCAAGCGAGGTGCCGACGGAAAACGTATCGTGGATATATCCGCTGACAACGCCGCCGGCGGTCTTTTTCACCGCGATCTCATATCTGCGCGGCGCCTCTGACGGGGACGAGCACAGGGAATACGGGCGGCTGTACCTTCTGCCGCCGACCGTTACCGACACGCATATATACTGCCCCGCCTGAAACGGCGCGAGAAGCTGAGTTCCCGCCACGTTGTCCGGCTCGAGCGAATAAAGCGTAACGTCGCCGTTGAGCCGCCGCACCTCCGCGACCTTCACGTGCTGGACGTTCGGATGAAGTATCGCCGCAAGCGCGTTCGGCTTGTATGAACGGAGCGGTCTGACCTCGTCGTCGGGGGCGTTTTTTATGCGTTTCAGACGCTCCGGCACTATGCGCAGGAATTTTGAAACGCTCAGTTTTACCTTGTTTTCCTTATTTGCCATCGTCTCCGCCTCCGATCTGAGCCATCGCCGCGTCGGCGGCTTCCGCTCCGGAAACGTAGCTCACGCTGAAGCCGTCGCCCGAGCTCGTGTGGCCTCCGCAGAAGGAAAGCCCTTTTATACGCAGCTCGTTGTCCTTGTTGAGGATACGCGCCATCACGCCGTCCCAGCCGGACAGCTCGTAGCCGTACGCCGTTCCGTTCGGCGAGCCGAAATACGAGGCGAACGTCGCGGGCGTTGCTACCGAGATCTCTTCAATGTGATCCTTTATGCCGATCCCGAGAACGGATTCGTAATCCGCAATGTATTTTTTGGCGATATCCTGTTTGAATTTCGTGTAATTGTACGGAGACACGTCGCCGATCAGCTTGCCCGACACGACGGGCACGGTGATGAAAAGCGAGCAGGTGCCGTCCGGCGTCGCGCCGTCGACGGCTTTGTTCAGGCAGTTGACGACGTAAAGCCCCATCTCCGTTTCGTCGCTGTACTGGCGGCGCGAAGACTGCCTGTGGGAAATGAAGACCGTGTAATCCCTGATCCCGAGCTCGTCGGGCGTCGCGTCAAGCCCGAGATAAATACAGATGAACGACATGCCGAGACGGCGCGCGTTGATGAGCCGCCGGTCCTTTTCGGGGACGTTATGCTTGCCGGACATACGAAATACGTTGTTCGGTATCACGTTTGAAATAACGTGCTTCGCGTAATACTCGTCGTCGCCGGCTCTGACGCCGATCACTCTTTTGTCGCCGTCGTAGATGAAGCCGGTCACCTCCGTATTGTAACGGATCGACCCGCCGCGGCGCAGAAGCGAATCGCACAGCGAAAGAGAAAGCCCGTAGGATTTTTCGAGCGGGATTCCCGCGCCGTGCTCGAGATATCCTTTGAACATCTCTAAATAGTGGAACGCGTTCAGCTCGTCGGCGGGAACGCCGAGATAGCTCCAGTAAGTTTCAAGGATCGAACGCTCGCGGAGAGAAAAACCGAGGGATCTGAGAACTTCGTCGAGACTGTGCGAGGCGGATATCAGAAATTTGCCGTATTTGAGCAGCATTATCAGCCTGTTCGGCTTGCCACCGTTTTTATCGTTGTAACGAAGCGCCTCGGTCGTGTTGTCGAGAAGACCGACAAGCCTGTCAAGACTCTTTTCGCACCCGGGACATACGTCCAGAAGCGCGCGGCGGAACTCTTTGCGTCCCGCGGGCAGGGTGACGTCGTAGCCGTCCTTTCCGGTAACGATCGCACGGAATAGATTTTTTTCGTTTATGAAGCGCTCTTTGGAACCGAGCGCCGCAAAAAGACGGCGGACCGATCCCGGATCCTCCGGGGTGCCTACGTCGCACAACTCGTGAAGAGAAGCTTCAAATTCGAACCTGCCGCGGACGAAGCTCGTCGCAACACCGCCCGGAAGATTGTGCTTCTCAAGCACGACAACGTCGCGCCCGGCTCCTGCAAGCCGGCACGCCGCGGAAAGACCGCCGTTCCCGGCGCCGACAACTATAAATTCATGTTCATATCTCAAATAGATACACCGCCTTAGAAGTAATGGTATGACGAGCCGAGCCTCGTTATCCCGGGCGAAGCTTTTCGCGTTATCCTGAGTACAGCGAAGGATCTTCTTCGATTATTGTCGCACCTCGCCACATACCGCCGCGCGAACCGCGTTCCGGGGCTGTCCCCCCACCAGCCCGGAACGCGATGATCCGGCAGAGCCGGATCATAAAGGCGAAAACAGCCGTTTAAGTTATCAGTTATCAGTTATGAGTTATGAGCACTCCGCGCGTTTTTCCGCGCCCCATCAATTCACTAAATTGATGGAGGGGTAAGGGGGATGACGAGCCTTGCGCCGCCGGTGGCGGATGAAGCAAGGGAGGATCACGCCGCGGTCGAATAAGTCGAGCACGGGCGCGGCAGCGCCGCGAAGACTTCCCCTGGGTTCCGCAAGCGGGGATTCAATCAGGCTCCTCGAAACTTCGCCCGGAGACTCGCGCCCCATCAACTTATAGAGTTGATGGAGGGGACTAGGGGGTTTGGGGGTTATGAGGGGTGGGAACCCCCAAGGCGTAGAGGCCGCAGAGCACGTACGGCCGGGCCGCCGTACCTTATTCCACCGTCAGAATGTCCGCGAAGCCCGTGATCTCAAGTATTTCCGAAACGGTCTCGTTCACGTGCGTCACCTTCATGTTCCCGCCCGTCTGCTTATGCGCGGAGAGCAGAACGCGAAGTCCCGCCGAGGAGATGTATTCAAGCTCACCGAAATCAAGCGTGAGCCCTGAGACGCCTTCAGCAGAGCTTTTCAGCACGGTTTCGAATTCCGGCGCCGTTATCGTGTCGAGTCTTCCGCAAAGCGAGAGTGTAAGCTCTCCGTTTTCAGTTTTCTTTGTTATATTTAGCATTGTCAGATCTCCTTTATTCCGCAAATTTCTTATAAACGGTCATTTCGACCTTGTCCTTTGATATCCCGATACGGACCTCGTCGGCGAGGTTTGCGACGATAGACTTTTCAAGCTCGTCCCATTTCTCCTTCGCCTTTTCGCTGTCCGGCTTTTCCGATTTAACGGATTCCCTGTATTTCTGCATGGACCACGTCATGATCCCGGCGGTCATCGAGTATGACGTCGGGTCCGCCGCCATGTATTCGGGCGGAAGTATCAGCCCCTGTGTGTAGTAGTCTCCGACGACCTCGTCCGTCTCAGGGCTCAACGCGCGGTTGAATATGTCGCGGATCTTGCCCATGACGCCCCTCGCCGCTTCGTTTTTGCCGCTTGTCGCCACCTTCAGAAGCTCCGCTCTCATTGCGCCGGTGACCGACGGATGAGCCACGAGATGAAGCTCGAACGACTTTCCGTCCGAATCCACCCAGAACTGCGCCGTCTCCTCCTTTGTGATCTGCCTCATCATACCGAGCGTTTCCTCGGCGAGCAGCCTCAGATGAAGCGCTTCCTTGTGGCCGAGGCCGCGGTAAAGCGCGGACGACGATGACGCCGCAAGCGCCTCTTCTATACCGTCTCCGCGGTTGTTGACTGTTATAACGTCAGATTTCATACGTTTCCTCCCGTACTTTTTCCGTTTATTACGCGGTCGAGGAAGCGGCGAAGCCCCTCGGGATACTCTTCGGCTCCCGTAAGACCCGTGTCGCCGAGCCTGACCTGTTTGTTTTGTCCGTGATAGTCGCTGCCGGCGGTCACGTATAAGCCGCGGCGAGCCGCGAGCCCGAGCATCTCGTCCCGGAGCTGTTTTGAAAAGCCCGAGTAGAACGCCTCGACTCCCTGAAGCCCGAAGGCGGTCAGCCGATCGAGCCTCGCCTCCATTTCCCCGCCGGTTATCAGCTCGTCTCCGCGCCCGAACGACGGATGCGCGAGCACCGGCACTCCGCCCGAGGCGATGACCGCCGCGATCGCTTCCTCCGGGCGTACGTATTCGCCGCCGGATGCGATCCTGTTCAGATATCCTTTGATCGCCTCTTCCTTGTCCCGGGCGTAACCGTATTTTACCATCATGTTAGCGATATGCGGCTTTCCCGGGTTGTCGAGCGAAAACAGCGCGTCCCTGTCCTCCCGGGAGAAAACGAATCCGAACTGCTTTTGCAGAAACGAAAGCCGTTTTTCGAGCTTGCTCATCCGGAACGTGTGGCCTTTTTCAACTATACGCTTTATCGGCGCGGCATCCGCGTCGTATCCGTATCCGAGTATGTGGTACTGACCGAGCTCGTCCTTGCACGAAAACTCCACGCCGGGCAGGAACCCGGGGTCTTCCGCCGTCAGCGCCCTCGCGATACGGGCGCAGCCCTTCACCGCGTCGTGATCCGTGACGGAGAAAAACGTGATCCCCGCCTCTTTTACCCGGTCTATCAGCTTCTCCGGCGTGTCCGTTCCGTCCGATACGGTCGTATGCATATGAAGATCTGTCTTTTCCGGGTATTTCATAATATTTTCTTTTTCAGCGTCAGTATGTTCTGACCGTCGACGTATTCGTAGCTGACCCCGTCCATGATTTTTTTCGCCATAAAGATCCCGAGCCCGCCGATCCCGCGCTCCTCCGCGGAAAGCGTTACGTCGGGGTCCGACGCCTTTGTCGGATCGAACATACGCCCGCGGTCGATGAACGTGACCGCGACGGTTTTTCCGTCGCCCTCGTCGACGCGGACCGTCGCTTTGCCGCCGCCGTCGCCGTACGCGTAATTTGCGATGTTCACGAATATCTCCTCCGCGGCGACCGCGATCTGCATCTTCGTCTTCGCGGAGCATCCCATCCCGTCGAGCCTGTCTTCGATAAACGACAGCACGGCGGGCAGATTTTCCGTTTTTGCGTCGACCTCAGTCTCGTTTCTTTCAAAAACCAGCGTGTCCGTACGGTCGAGCAGCTCTGTAAGCTCACGCGTCCACAGCGCGATCTGTGCGCGTCCCTCCTCTGTTTCAAGGCCGTTTCTTTTGATCGCGCGGCGTATCAGTCTCGTGTATCCCACGATCCTCGCCTTGTCCTCCACCGACCGCAGCGTTTCCTCGTTCTTCGTCCCGAGATACGCGGAAAGCGACGCGCGCCAGAACGCGGAGGCTGTTTCAAAATCGAAGCCCTGGAACTTTTTGACCACGCTGTGATCCGCCTCGGAAAATCCGATGAAGGCGTTATACATTGACGCGAGCTCGAACACGGGATGCCCTACGGCGAGCGTGTCCATGTCTATTATCAGCACCTCGTCGCCCTGAAGCTCGAGATTTTTCGTGTGGTAATCGCCGTGGATCATATGGTCGTCCTCCGGTACCGCAGAAACGAGCGAAAGCAGCTTTTCTCCGTATTTTTGCGGCAGATGGTCAAGCATGAATTCAGCCCAGCCGATCGCCGTTTTCTTCATATCGGGAAGCTTTCCCGCGGGGACGCGCGTCGAATGTATCTTTTTCAGCATTTTAACGTATTCTTTTACGCACCAGTCGAATTTATCCGGCTCATCCGAAAGTATCTTCGAAAACGACCGGGCGTTGAGCAGCTCGAACACCGAGCCGTAGCTTTCGCCGACGCGGACGACGTCGTACGATATCGCCGTCGGGATGCCGAGTATCAGCGCGAGCTTCGCGACCTCGCGTTCGTGACGGATGTCGTCGAGCGCGTCCGCGTTGTTGTAGACCTTTACGACGTTGTCGCTGTCTATGCGGTATATCGTTCCGTTCGCGCCGCGGCCGATCTCCTCGCAGCCCTCGACCGAGACGGTGCGGTATGCTTTTTCCACAGTCATCATCTCCGTGAAGCCTGTCATGTCGAAAATATCGTAGACCTCGGTGCAGACGTTTATCAGGCTCAGCTCCGGATTCGTCTTTTTCAGTCTGAGGATCACACGGAGCCCCGCGCTTGAAACGTATTGAAGCCCGTCGAGATCCATCGTTACGGGACAGCCCGCGTGACCTGCCGTCAGCTTCGTCAGCTCCGCCTCGACTTCGGCGGCGTTGTTGGAATCTATTCTTCCGGACAGCGATATCGCTATCCCTTTTTCGGTAACTGCGCCTTTCACCGTGTTCATTTCCGTCCTCCTCTGTACTCAAAACCGATCATTGTTATGTCGTCGAACTGCTCCGCCGTCTCGACGAATTCGCCGACAGACGCTTTTACACAGCCGAGCAGTGCTTTCGGATCTTTGTCCTTGTTTTCGTTCAGCGCGTCGAGCATGCGTTTCGTGCCGAAAAGCCCGTTTTCGAGGTTCGTCGCCTCGGGCACGCCGTCGGTGTATACGAACAGCTTGGAGCCGGGCTCGAGCGTAAGCTCGTATTCGGTGTATTTAACGCCGCTCATACCGCCGATAACAAAGCCGTGTTTGTCCTTCAAAAGCTCGAAATCGCCGCCGCTGTGCATTATCACGGGGTATTCGTGCCCGGCGTTGGCGGCGGTGAGCCTGCCGGTCGATATCTCAAAGATGCCGAGCCAGACCGTGACGAACATTTCCTCGCGGTTGTTCTGGCAGATGGCCTCGTTCGTGCTGCGCAGTATCTCCGCGGGCGATTTTCCCTGCTTTGCAAAGCTCGACAGTATTATGCGCGACGCCATCATGAACAGCGCGGCGGGAACGCCCTTGCCGGATACGTCGGCGATGAGCATGCAAAGATGATCGTCGTCGACGAGGAAAAAGTCGTAAAAATCACCGCCGACCTCGCGCGCCGGATCCATGGAGGCGTATATGTCGAACTCCTCTCTGTCAGGAAACGCGGGGTAAGTGTTCGGAAGCATATCCGCCTGGATCCTCGTGGCGAGGGAAAGCTCCGTTCCGATACGCTCCTTTTCCGCCGTGATCTCGGTTATACGCGCGATGTAGTCCTTTGTTTTAGCCGAAATCGAGGCGAACGATTCCGCAAGCACCTCGATCTCGTCGTTTGTCTTATATATTTTCTCCATTTCGAAGACGTCATTTTCTTCGGAGAGGGAATTTATGCTGACGGTCATGCGCTCGATCGGCTTAACGATGCGGGACGCGACAAAAAGCGCGGCGACGGCGGACAGGATGAAAACGGCGACCGTCATGACGATGGCGGTAACCGCGGAGTTTTTGGCGCCGTCACGGTACGCGGACGTGTAACGCGAGTTGATCCCGTCGTAGCTTTCAAGCATCTTTGCGGTGGGCTGATACGTTACCGCACGGTCTACGGCGGAAACGACCGTCCAGCCGACGGTGCGCATGGGAGCGCCGGCAACGTAGTATTCCGTGCCGTCAACGGTCAGGGATCTGATGCCCGTGGCGCCGGCGAGCGCGTCTGTAATGAAGCCGGAAAGCTCCTTATCGTCGCTTTTGCGCAGATCTGGCGCGTCGGAGGAAAGCTCCGGCTTGAAGGTCCCGCTGTCGTTCGGCGAAAACAGGACCTGCCCGTTTTCGTTGATCACGCAGACAAAGCCGCCGTAATTCGACGTGCTTTTGACGTATTCGTCTATACGGGTAAGAAATATATCTGCGCCGACTACGGCGACAAGCTCGCCGCCGGAGTATACGGGCGCCGCGCAGACAAGCCCGGCGATCCCGGTGAAAGCGTCGGCTTCGACGCCGGTGAATATCAGTTCCCCGCTCTCCGCGGCCTGCTTGTACCAGGTGCGTCCGCGCACGTCGAAATCGTAAACCCGCCCGTTTTCGTCAAAATACGAGCCGGCGCGGTCGTCGACGAAGAGGATACAGCCGTCCGACGTCGCAACGAAGCAGGAGCTGAGCCTGTCGGTGTTTTTGAACATGGAGAGCATCGTCTCGCTCATGTTGGCGACAAGCCCGAGATAAACGGAGGAATCCGGATCGACGCCTTCTTCGTGCTGCATCTGGACGGACGCCTTGCCGTCGTTGTTTCTGTCGGGCGGATAATACGCGTGCGGTGAAAAAGAACCGGCTTGCGCGAACAGCTGCGACGCGAACGACTGAAGCGTAAGAACGTCGGTGCGGACGTCGCTGAAAAGATCGTCGGCAATGTACGCCTGCAAAGCCGTGGTCTTCGTCATCGATGCGGAAACGGCTTCATCCATCGTCGCCTCGGAAACGGCTTTTATGGACGCCTGCTGCTCGGCGCCGGCTCCTTCAACGACGCCGGAAAGACGCTTCTGCTGAAACGCGCCGATCGCCGCGTACGCGCAAACGAGCGCGATTATGAAAATAAGCATAAGATTGAAGATCTTCTGCTGTAATCCGCCGAGCTTTATACCGTGAATGAATTTCATTTAAACACCTTTTATGCTGAATTTTAAGAGACGCGGACGGGAAGTAAAAAGAAAACGCGCCGCCGCGATATATATCATACTCCACGTTATATTATACATATAAAAATGAATAAGTCAAGAGAGACGGCGCGTGAGAATTTAAAAGAAGCGCATAACAGCGCGCCGGTCCGGTCCCGCCATCCCTTTCGTGTCATCCTGAGCGAAGCGAACTACCTTCCCCTCTTGGGGAAGGGGGACCGCTTGCGGTGGATGAGGCGAACGCCGTTTTCACCTTTATAAAGTGAATCGCTTGCGGCGGATGAGGCGATCTACCTTGTTCCGGTGCTGCCCCCCACAGCCCGGAACGCGATGATCCGGCAGAGGGGGGTGACGAGCCTTGCGCCGCCGGTGGCGGATGAAGCAAGGCGAGGAAGGCGCAGCGGTCGAATAAGTC
>CACWOQ010000075.1 GCA_902762505.1 uncultured Ruminococcus sp.
AGGCAAGGATACGGATTCCGCGCTGTACGATGAATTTCTGAGACTCGCCGAAAAAGACGGCGACGGGAGCAAGAAGAAATGAGCGGCGATATGAATTCATCTTTCTTCGACACTCCGGAGGAAGAGAACGTTTTATACGTCGAAATAGACTGCGTAACGCCGCCAGATCCGCAGCAGATCGAAGGGATCAGAGCGTTCATGCGCCGCAAATACGGCGCCGAGCGCGTTGAATTCAATATAAAAAAGGACCCTTCCGTAAACGGAGGCTTCAAGATCTTCGTCGGCGACGACAACTACGACTGGAGCACGCTCGGCAGGATCAGACAGCTGCGCAAATCGTTCCAGGCGCTGCGCAAGGAGGACGATCACGAGAATATCATCTCGCTTCTGCGCGAGGATATCTCGTCGTTTTCTCTCGACACGGGCTTTCAGCGCGTCGGACTTGTCGAAAGCGTAGGCTCGGGCATCGCCGTGATCACCGGACTGTCCGACGTTGAATACGGCGAGATAGTCCTGTTCGAATGCGGTATAAAGGGCATGGTACAGGATATCCTGTCAGACGGAAGATCCGGCATCGTGCTTTTCGGGGACGAGGCGGAGATAACGGAGGGAATGCGCGTCCTGCGCACAAGAAGGACGGCGGGCATCCCGATCTCGAAGCGTATACTCGGAAGGATGATCGACCCGCTCGGCAGACCGCTTGACGGCAAGGGAGATATCGGCGCAAAGGAGTATTTCCCCGTAGAGCGGCCGGCTCCCGGTATAATCGACCGTCAGCCTGTTTCCGTCCCGCTTGAAACGGGTCTGCTCGCGATAGATTCAATGTTCCCGATCGGACGCGGACAGCGTGAGCTTATAATCGGAGACAGACAGACCGGAAAGACGACTCTCGCCGTCGACACGATTCTGAACCAGCGCGGTAAGAACGTGATATGCGTATACGTTGCGATAGGACAGAGAGCAAGCTCCGTTTCACGCGTCGTCGCGGATCTGTCAAAAAACGGCGCGATGGATTATACGGTCGTGGTATCTTCCACCGCGAGCGACCCGGCGTCCATGCAGTATCTCGCTCCGTACGCCGGCTGCGCCGTCGCGGAATACTTCATGTACCGCGGACGCGACACTCTCATAGTTTACGACGATCTTTCACGCCACGCCGTCGCGTACAGAACGCTTTCGCTTCTGCTTGAACGCGCGCCGGGGCGCGAGGCGTACCCGGGAGACGTATTCTATCTCCATTCAAGGCTCCTCGAACGCTCCGCGCGTCTTTCGGACAAACGCGGCGGCGGAAGCATGACCGCGCTTCCGATAGTGGAAACGCAGGCGGGCGACGTCTCGGCGTATATACCTACGAATATAATTTCGATAACCGACGGTCAGATATTCCTTGAATCGGATCTGTTTTTCTCCGGTCAGAGACCGGCTGTAAACGTGGGACTTTCGGTGTCGCGCGTCGGCGGCGCGGCTCAGACGGACGTTATGAAGCATTCCGTCGGAACAGTAAGGCTGGATCTCGCGCAGTACCGTGAAATGAAGGTGTTCTCCCAGTTCGGAGGCGAGCTTGACGACGGCACGGCGAGAAGGCTTCGCCACGGCGAGGCGCTCATGCGTCTGCTCCGTCAGGATAAACACGATCCGATGAATCTCCACGCAGAGGTCATCACGCTCATATGTGCGGACGCCGGCATTTTTACGGATATACCGGCGGATAAGATCAAGGACGCTCAGCGCGGCGTGATCTCGTATATCGAGAACGAGCGCTCGGATATCTGCATTAAAATCGACCACTATAAAAAATATTCCGGTCAGCTGTACGACGATATAGTCGAGGCGGCGAAAAAAGCTTTAACGTAAGGAGGGATCCGCGTGGCGGACGGAGCCGAGATCAAGGCAAGGATCGCAAGCATCACAGAAACTAAAAAAGTGACCGACGCCATGTATATGATCTCGTCGGTCAAAATGTCGCGCGCGAGGCGCGAGGTGGAGAAGACACGGCCGTATTTCGAAGGGCTGAAAGCGGAGATCTCGGAGCTTTTCCGCCATATACCTGACACGAAAAACAGGTATTTCAAGGTCCCGGAGCCGAAGCCCGGCTGTCATTTAAGTCACGGGATACTTCTCATCACGTCTGATAAGGGGCTCGCGGGATCGTACAACAACACCGTGCTTCATACGTGCGAGGATATAATGTCACGCCATCCGCAGACCGTACTGTTCGTTCTGGGCGAATTCGGAAGACGTTATTTCACAGCAAAAAAGATCCCGTTCGTTACGGAATTCCGTTATTCTGCCGAATTCCCGACGGTCTGGAAGGCGAGAAAAATATGCGCCGATATGCTTGAATATTATGACCGGCGTGCGCTCGATGAGATAAATATTGTCTATACCGACTATATAAACGGAAAGCCGAGCGAATGCAAAAGGAACATACTTCTGCCGCTTGCGCGCAGCCGTTTCGCAGCCGAAAAAAAAGACACGGACGACACAGAGTTCTTCCCGGATCCGGACACGGTCCTGGACGGGATAATCCCGAGCTATCTCACGGGATTCATATACGGATGCCTTGTTGACAGCTATTGCAGCGAACAGCAGGCGAGGATGAACGCGATGAGCGCCGCGGGCAAAAATGCCGGGGAAATGCTGTACGATCTGCGGCAGAAATACAACTCGGTACGGCAGGCGGCGATAACGCGTGAGATGACGGAGATCACCTCCGGCAGTCACGCGCTGATGTGCAAAAAACGTCCGGTCGCGGTGAAAGGAGAAAACGATGGCGCAGTCTCAGAATGAAAATAAAATGACGGGCAAAACCGTTCAGATAACGGGCTCCGTCGTCGACGTGAAATTCGGGTCCGGATATATGCCGAAGATCCGCGAGCTGCTCACGGTAAAGGCCAACCGCGGAGGAGTCAGACGGATGGAGGTCGCACAGCATATAGGCGGAGGCGTTGTCCGCTGCATTATGCTCAGCCCGAGCGAAGGACTGTGCCGGGGTCTCACCGTCGAGGCGACGGGCTCGCCCATAACCGTGCCGGCGGGAGAAAACGTGCTCGGCAGGCTTTTCAACGTTACGGGCGATACGATAGACGGCAGAGGGCAGCTCCCTTCGGATACGCCGCGCCGCCCGATATACAGAGACGCTCCGCCGTATACGGAACGACGCAGTACGGACGAGATACTTGAAACGGGAATAAAGGTCATAGACCTTCTCGCGCCTTATTCAAAGGGCGGAAAAATAGGATTGTTCGGCGGCGCCGGAGTCGGCAAGACCGTTCTGATACAGGAGCTTATTCACAATATAGCCACCGAGCACGGCGGATATTCCGTATTCACCGGCGTCGGCGAGCGAAGCCGCGAGGGCAGCGACCTTTGGGGCGAAATGGAGCAGAGCGGCGTCCTCGACAAGACCGCGCTTGTATTCGGTCAGATGAACGAGACGCCGGGCGTGAGGATGCGCGTAGCCTTGACGGGGCTTACCATGGCGGAGTATTTCAGAGACGAATGCCGCAAGGACGTCCTGCTTTTCATCGACAATATTTACAGGTTCATACAGGCGGGCAGCGAGGTTTCGACGCTGCTCGGACGGATGCCGTCCGCCGTCGGCTATCAGCCGACGCTGGCGAACGAGCTCGGTTCCGTTGAGGAAAGGATCGCCTCGACGGTGAACGGATCCGTGACGTCGGTGCAGGCGATCTACGTCCCCGCCGACGATATCACGGACCCCGCCCCCGCGACGACGTTCACACACCTCGATGCGACGACCGTGCTCTCGCGCCGCATAGCGGAGCAGGGCATATATCCCGCGGTCGATCCGCTCGCCTCGACGTCACGCGCTCTTGAACCGGATATAGTGGGCAAAAGACACTACGACGTCGCGCGCCGCGTGCAGGAGATACTTGAACACTATAAAGAGCTGCAGGATATAATTGCGATACTCGGTATGGACGAGCTTGCGGACGAGGACAAGCTCGCGGTATACCGCGGCAGAAAGATACAGAGATTTCTGTCACAGCCGATGTTCACCGCCGAAAAATTCACAACGGTCAAGGGCGTTTTCGTCCCGCTTTCGGAGTGCATACGCGGATTTGAAGCAATAGTCGGCGGAGACGCGGACAAGTACCCCGAAACGGCGTTCTTCAACGCCGGAACGATCGACGACGTCGCGCGCCGCGCAAAGGAGTCCGTATGAAGAGCTTCACACTGCACGTTCTGTCACCGGAAAGACGGTTCTATTCCGGTGAATGCGTATCGGTCACGGTCCCGCTCCGGGACGGCTCTTACGGCATAATGGCGAATCATTCGCCTCTAATAGCCGCCGTCATCCCCGGTGAAGCGGCGTTCACGAAGCCGGACGGCGAACGCGTCGTATGCGCCGTGTCTTCGGGCATGGTGGACGCGAGGAACAACGTCGTCAGCATACTGTGCGAATCGGTGCTTCTGCCCGAGGAGATAGACGAGGAAAAACAGCGCCTTGACGCGGAGGCGGCTCAGGCTGAGATGAAGGGAAAACAGAGCTACAAGGAATATATGCTCTCTCAGATCATGTTTGCGAAAGCCGTGAACAACCTCAGAGTCAAAAAACATGATGCGGCAAAGATAAACAATACGTAAAAAAACACCCGGCAAGCCAATGCCCGACCGTCATAAGGATGTTTTTTAAGAAGAACCGGTGTAATCTCGTTTGAACGGGGTTACACCGTTCTTCTTATTGCGCTTATGATACGAGTTTCAGCGATTTCGGGTTATTCTTCATTTCCTCCATCATTGCTTCAATCTCCTTTTCGTCCGGAACGTTCATCATTCCGACTACGGTGAAATAGATGTCGACTTTGACGTGGCAGTGACCGTCGTATTTGTCGTTGTTGTAGACTTCGATGCGCTCAATCAAAGAATTCACAAGCGCGGGCGTCAGTTCCTTTACGTCCGTCTGCTCACGAACGGTTTTCAGCAACAGACGAAGATCGACCGCCTTTTGATCGAAGGTCTCAAGGTCCGACTTGCTCTTTTCCACCTGCGGCTCAAGGTCGCGTTGCTCCGTTTCGTATTCTCTCATCAGGCGGCGGTAACGGGCTTCGTCTATTTCGCCGAGCTTGTAATCGGAATACACGCCGGAGATCAGTTTGTCCAAATCCTTGATACGTTTTTCGCCGTATTCAATGAACTGCTTGAGTTTCCGGTACTCCATCTGATGAAGAATATCGTGTTTCTTCGCCAGCATATACAGGAATACTGGCTCATAACAACGGACGAAATCAACGAAGTCGCTGATCGCCTCAAGCACGATCTTTTCAAGGACGACGTTGCGGATATAGTGGATCTTGCATTTGCCGCGCCCGTCCTTGTAGTTCGCGCATCTGTAAAACTCCTGATCGGGACGTAAACTCTTGGCGGCGCAGAAATGAAGCTTTGATCCGCAGTCGGCGCAGAATACTTTTCCGGCAAACAGACTTGTACGCCCGGTTGCCGTCGGACGAATACGATTCTTCCGTATTTCCTGTACTTGAAGCCACTGTTCTTCCGATATGATCGGCTCCTGCATATTCGGGATGATGTGTTGCTTTTCCTCTGGGTTGTAGATCGTTTTGTGCACCTTGTAGCTGACGGTCGTCGTCATGAAGTTTACGGCGCACCCGGTGTACTGACGGTTTTCAAGAATATACACGACGGTCGATTCATCCCAGCCGTAAATATTATGCGGCGTTTTTGTCGAATGCTTACGCCCGATAGTATCATAATACGCCGTGGGAGTCAGCACTTTTTCGCGTTCAAGCTGGCGGGCGATCTGTCCCGGTCCTTTTCCGTTCAGACACAAACCGTAGATTTTCTTTACGACCAGCGCCGCCGGTTCGTCGATCACCCACTTTTTCGGATCGTCTTCGCTTTTCTTGTAACCGTACGCGACGGTCGAAGATACGCGCTCGCCATGCTCGGATTTGATTTTCCAGACCTGTCGGATCTTCTGGCTTGTCTGAGAAGCGTACATTTCGTTGAAGATGTTGTAAAACGGCATGATCTCCATACCCTCGCCAGTAAAACTGTTTACATGCTCCTGCAAAGAGATAAACGTAACGCCGTAGGACGGATACACGATCTGAGCGTAGTGCCCAGCGTAGTTCTGTTCTCTACCGAAACGGGACAGGTCTTTTACGACGACGGCGCCGATTTGTCCTTCTTCCACAAGACGCTGCATCTCCATAAACCCGGGGCGTTCAAACGTGGTACCCGTAATTCCGTCGTCCGAGAAGAAACGGTAATTCGTTACGCCGTTCTTGATACAGAAATCTTCAAGGATCATTTTCTGGTTTTTGATACTATTGGATTCGGCTTTATCGCCCTCCTTTTCGTCTTCAATATCTTCGACGGACAGACGGCAGTACAGAGCCGTTATTCTTCCGTCGTTGGGCAGCCCTTTAATTCTGTTTTCAGTTGTCATAATTCAAATACTCCTTTCCGACAACCAAGGGCGCAGTAAGGCATATATAACCTTACCGCGTCCGGCTTCTTTTTTCAAATGTGCAGGCTTATACATATTGATTTGCCAGCAGCATTTCTTTGAACTGATTGAGAACCGTGCAAGTCCCGTCGGTTTTCAAATGAGTTGTAACGTCATAAAAAGTCCCGCTGATACGAAGCGAGAAACTGTCGCGCTTTTCTTCGACGGGGTTTTCCTTATCATTGACAGTGTTTGCTTCAAACAGATATTTTTCGTTTTCTTCCACTAAAATCACCTCCTTACCGCGCGTCGCGCTGACGCTGTAAATAGCGATAGTAATGATCTACCGCCTTTACGATATAGTCCTGCTGTTGCTGTACGGAATAACTGCCGGGGATCTTGCCCTTCAGCCGGTCAAGCGGGATCGTTACTTTGTCGCGCTGATTGGCTTTTATTTCGGACATAATACTGTCAATACCGTCGCGCTCAAGCTCTCCTGCGGTGTGCGCCTTGTGCATACGAACCGCCTGAGCGTAGGACGGCGTATTGTCGTTTTCCTCACAGGCGTTCAGGACGTCGTATTGAAGCTGATCGTCGAGGAATGAAAGCTCAACACCGACTGAAAACGCGATCTTGTTTTCGTCCATCATATCGAGCAGTTCGGGGATGAGATTGGTGAGGCGGATATACCTCTTGACTTGCGTGGCGCTGTCAGTGTCGGAAATCATTTCTGCGGTCAACTTCGGACCGAGTTGGTCCGAAGTTAAAAGCGTCCGTTTACCTTGATGCTCCAACGCCTCAAACTTCAACTTGTAAGCAAACGCCTTTTCAGACGGCAGGATACGCTCACGGTGCAGGTTGCTGTCCACGAGCATGATTGCCGCCTCGTCGCGGCTGACGGCACGAATAAAGGCAGGGACCTCGGTAAGCCCTGCCTTCTTTGCCGCGTGGTAACGGCGGTGTCCTGAGATTATTTCATAATTGTCCGTGTTTTCGAGCGGTCTGACTGTAATCGGTTCTAAGATACCGTTTTCCTGTACGCTCTCTGTCAGATCGTTCATACTGTCGTCGTCCAGCACTTTGTACGGATGACCGTCAAAGGGGACGAGATTTTCTACCGGTATCATAACCGGCGCTTTGGGTTTATTAGACTTCATATATTATTATTTTACCTCTCTTTCTATCGTGCTCCTTTGTCGGGAGCGTCTTTGAATATCATTTTCACGTTGCGGTCGAGCTGACGGTACGGCGCCTCCATTTCAAACTCCTGACGTACCAGATCGTATAAGTGAGGAGATTTATCTCTTATGCGCTTTGCACGGTCGAGATTCTTCCGCAACGGCTCGATGTGCTTATTCGTGATTTCCGAACGCTGTGTTCTGTTATCCGCAAGTACCTCGGGATCGGTCTCCCGGCGTATCTTGTTTCGGAGCAGGCTGCGTTCGCGTTCGAGCTCTTGTATTTTGTTTTGTGTGCTTTCGATATATCTGTCAAGCTGCGGGAACGTGTGGCTATCCGCTTCTCGCAGGAAATTGTAATCGTGGATGAATTGCTGAAAGTCTTTTACGGCGTGACGGAGTTCGACCGATATAATGACGGCGTCTTTGACCTCTTTAATAATTTGAAAAGCGTTTATGACGATAAGGAACAAAAGGTCGATATAGATCTCAGCAACGTCGCGGCTGTGCTCGATGTTGTATCCGAGATCGTGAGCGATATAGAACAGTAAAACGGATCTTCTCTTTTTTGGCGGATGCGTATTCCATACCCGACCTACGAAAGAATAGCCGTAAGAATAATTGCGGTTCAAACGACGGTCGATGACTTCATCCGTAAATCCGATACTGCGAAGGCGTACCGCGCGCTCCCATCCTTTACCTCTGACCGACATACGCGTTTTGTCTATCTCATAGCCAAGACCGTATAATTGTTTGTAGAAAGTTTCGCGGGTGTATGAAACGGACAGACAGTATTCAACGTCTTTTGCAAGCATATCTCTGTGTGTCGGGTGTCCTTTCTTTTCAGCCCAGTACGCTCTGCGGCTTTTGCCGCCGTAGAAATTGCTGTGCTCAAGAACGCTTTTCCCACGCTCACGGCAGACCTCGTCGGAGATCTCGCGCAAGCGGCGGTGATTGTAGATTTTGTTCTGAAAGCGGGAGCCGTCTTTGAATGAGATCGGGTTTACAATGAAGTGGCAATGCAGGTTGTCCGTGTTTAGATGGACGGTCACGACGACCTGGTATTTGTCGCCCCACATCCGGCGCGCCGTCTCTTTGCCGATCTCAAACGCCTCGTCGGGCGTGACCTCACCTTCGGCAAAGCTCTGAAATCCGTGCCACGCGACGATTTCTCCGCGACTGCCGAAACGCTTTTGCACGGCGACCATCTCGCCGTAGGCGTTGCGCTTGGAACAGTTGATCGTGTCAACGTATATCTGACGGTCGGTCTTGTCGTCGTTTTCAACGTAGCTCAAAGCGTTGTAAAGATCGTCTTCGAGATATTCTTTCGCGGTCGTCTTATCCGGGTTCTCGGCGTATTCGATCACTTCCTTCAGCCGGCTTTTGACGGGCCAGAGTCCAACTGTTGCAATAGCACACCGCCTCCTTCCTTTACCGGATAAACAAGAGAGGCGGTAACGGCTTTTAATACCGTCAACGCCTCTTCGTTCACTTCGGGAGATATATCTTTGTCGATCAAATCGTCGAGCCGCTTGATGAGCGCGAACACCGCGTCATACGGTACGACGACCGGATCATAGCCCGTTCCGCGCAGGATCATATACTCGGTCACGTTCAGTCCGCATTTTCGAGCGAGCCGCAGTATCTTGTCTTTCTCCGGCTTATCGAGCCGGAAACAAATCGTAGGTCTTGGGTCTTTCGGTTGTCTTCCTTTAATAACGATTACCTCTTTTCATCAATTATTCTGCACGGGGGTCAGGGGGTGTCCCCTTGAAGTGCGGAGAAAACTCTCCGCCCGGGAAAACGGTGCAGTACGTTTT
>CACWOQ010000076.1 GCA_902762505.1 uncultured Ruminococcus sp.
TGATTATGCTGTCGATCTCATTAATTCCAGGCCGAGAGCTTGCCTCAATTATCGCTCTCCTAAACAAATTTTTTGTCGCACTTGACTTGACAATTTGCCGGGACCCCCAAGACGAACGGGAAGCAGGGCACGTACGGTCGAGACGCCGAGTCCGGTCATCAAGGATCTCCTTTGATCCTCGCCGCGCATCGCCTTATACCGCGGCGCGCCGGCGAAAAAAACGACCGCCGCGCGGTTTTGCCGTGCGGCGGTGTTTATCAGTCGTTCTGTGATTTTTTTTCGGGGTAGATGACTACTCTGCGGTTGTTTTCGGAACCGACGGAGTTCGTCGTTACTCCGTCTATCTTCTGGACTTCGGAGTGTATCACCCTGCGCTCGTGGCTGGGCATGGGTTCGAGAGAAACGCTCCTTCTGTATTTGAGCGCCTTTTCCGCCATTCTTCTTGCGAGCGTGCGGAGCGTTTCCTCGCGCTTTGCGCGGTAGCCGGATATATCGACGACGACTCTAGTGTATTCTCTGTCGTCGTCCTCGTTTTCCTTCTTGTTCGCCGCGAGATTGCACAGATACTGCAGGGCGTCAAGGGTTTCGCCGTGATGACCGATCAGTATACCGGCTTCCTCGCCGTCGATGTCTATCTGATATTCTCCGTTTTCCTTTACGGACGCTTTGACGTCCGCCTCGATCTCCATATCGGCAAGCAGCGTCTTTGCAAAGTCGAGCGCGGCGGACGAGGGCTTCACGTTATATTCCACCCTGACCTTCGCTTCGACCGCGCCGATGCCGAGAAAGCCTTTTTTCGGATGCGTGAGCACTTCGTAGCTTACGTCGGATTCATCCGCGCCGAGCTCCGCGCACGCCGCCCTGACAGCGGCTTCGACCGTCGCCGCCGTCTTTATAACTTCTTTTTTCATACTATCTTACGACGAGGATCACTCGTCTCCTTTTTTATCATTTTTCATGTCAGCGCGGCCTATCGCCTTGCTTTTTTTGCCCTTCGGCGTGTTGTCCGCCGGTTTTGAGGACGACGGGCCCATCGGTTCCACCCATCCCTCGGGGACTCCGGTGCCGCGGTTCATTTCCGACATCATCCTGTCCTCTTCGTGGATGGATTTCTTTTTCTTCTCCTCCGCCTTTTTAGCCTCGTAGGCCTGTCTGTCGGCTTCACGCAGAGCTTCCTTCAGCTCGGCGTCCGTCATTTTGGGCGTGGGGAACATCTTGGATAACAGTATCTGCTGTCCGAGACCGAGTACGTTCTGATAGATCCAGTAAAGCGCGAGAGCGGACGGCAGCGAGAAGGCGATGACCGTGGAAAGCGCGGGCATGCCGAATTCCATCATCTTCATGGTGGGGTTGTTCGCCTGAGCCGCCGTGGCGGGTGACTGGTACGTGAATTTTTTCTGCAGCTTCGTCGTGCCCCAGAGTATCGCGAACGTGACCAGCGGCACGAGGACGTACCACCATATCTTTTCGCTCGGCGTTACGGACAGGTCTATGAATCCGAACATTTTGAAATTCGGATAAGCCTTCGACGACAGCTGAGACACGAGATCGGCACGGAACGCCGTATAATCCGCAAAGGAGTTGCCTGCCGCGTCGACCGCGCCGGTCGGGACCGTGCCGTCGACGGGAATCGCGTCGATCAGGCTCTGCAGGTTCGCGCTGTCGTTAAGGAAGCTCGTGGTCTTGATGGTCAGGTTCTGATAGGTGCCGGAGCTTGCGTACCCGGTGATCCTGTGAAACGTCTCCATTATGACCTCGATCTGAGCCTTACCGAAGCGGCAGATATAATGCAGAGGGTTCTGTATGATGTAGTAAAGCGAGAAAAGCACGGGCATCTGTACAAGAAGAGGCAGACAGCCGCCGAACTGGCTGTATTTCTCCTCACGGTACATGACCTGGATCTCCTCGTTCATCTTACGCATCGATTCCTGGTCAGTCTGACCCTTGTATTTCCTTCTGATCGCTTCCTCCTTCGGACGAAGCTTCGCCAGCTTCTGCTGGCTCTTTTGCTGTTTGATACCGAACGGGAAAAGCACTATTTTGATTATCAGCGCAAAGAGAAGCAGAGACAGCCAGTAATGCTGCCCTGTGATCTTGTCGCAGAAGATCATGAGGTACTTCAGCCCCTCGGCGAGATAGCCGAATAAGGCGCTCATTCGTTGATCCTTTCGTTTTAAGGTCTTTCTTTCGGTCTGATCATCCTGATCTTTTCCGGCGGATAGTCTATTCCGCCGCGGCTGAACGGGTTGCAGCGCAGTATCCTCCACACGGTGAGCAGCGAACCGATGAACCATCCGTGCAAACGGATGCATTCGTAGCCGTACTCGGAGCACGTGGGGTAATACTTGCACGTGGGTCTGCCCTTCAGAGCCGACAGATATTTACGGTAAAAAGAAATGAGAGCCATGAACAGTTTATTCACTCTTCTCCTCCTTTTGTCCGCGCAAAAGCCCGAGCCTGCCGAGAGCCGGCACCAGCTCAGCGTAAATATCCCCGGTCTTCGCCGACACCGCCGCCTGTCTTGCCGCGATGACGATTATCCTTCCGGTCTTCATATCGTGCGTTTTGCATGCTTTATAATAGGCCTCGCGCAGGATCCGTTTTATACGGTTGCGCACGACCGCGACGCCGAGCTTTTTCGTGGCGGTGATACCGACACGGTTGATCCTCGTTTTCAATGGATTTGCCCGCTGTAAACGCGCAGCATGATAATCGGGTAGTTCGTAAACGCAGATATATTTGCCTTTGGAACAATGACCGTTCCTGTAAGCCTTTGAAAAAAGATGATTTTCCTTCAGCGTGTAGTATTTCATTCAACTAAAAAACCCCTGTGTGGCAGAGGTTAGTAGCGGCAAAAGCCTTTTCAAGCAAATCAATAGGTCAGTCTTTCTCTGCCTTTTGCGCGTCTTCTCTTGAGCACTTTTCTGCCGTTGGCAGTAGCCATTCTTTTTCTGAAGCCGTGCTCTCTCTTGCGCTGGCGCTTCTTGGGCTGGTATGTTCTGAGCATCTTTTTAGCCTCCTTTTTTAGGGATTCATAAAATTTTATATACGGATGCCCCGATTAACGCATCAATATAATCAAAGCACACTCACTCTGCCTTCCGGCAGGCAACGAGTATTATATTATAAACCGGTGGGTTTTGTCAATACACTCAGGTCAAACAAATTTGTAAATTTTTTTACAATGTCTTGTTTTTTATGCCTTCGATTTCGGATATATAGGCTTTTTCAAACAATTCGTCTATTCTTTCCGTTTTTCCGGTCAGATACAGATATCCCATCAGCGCCTCGAACCCCGTCGCTCTGCGGTAATCCGCCTGCGTCTGATTCCTCGGACGGTGCGTGATGTTCGCGTTTCTGCCGCGCTTCATGATCTCCGCCTCGTCCTCGCCGAGCAAGGGCTCGATCCTCGCGTACGCGAGCGATTGGGCGTGCGCGGTGACAAAGCCGAGCGCAAGTTCGTTGAACCTGCCGGTGTCGGTGACGCCGAGACTGAGCAGCGTCTCCCTCACCTTAAGCTCCGTCACCGCGTCGCCGAGATACGCGAGCGCGGTCGCGCCGTGTTGTTTTGCGGTTTTTTCGTCTGTCATATCAGCTTCCTCAGCTTTACGTAAATGAAACGTTTCACCCGTCCGAGCCTGTCCGTAACGAATCCGCGCAAAAACAGCGCGTATTCGCCGAGCGCGGCGCAGCCCTCCGCATCAGCCTCGTGACCGAATGCGTATTTCTGTATCGCCTCCGCCGCTTTTGTGAAATCGGCTTTTCCGTACGTTTTTTTGTTCATCCTCTCGGTGAATTCGGACATGAGCTCAGTCCGTCCGCGTCTGATGCCGACGAGTCCCAACATATACGTTATATATTCCGATATAAATTCGGTATCCTTTTCAGGATCCTCCGATTCACCCGCCGCCGCGCGCCGGAACAACGAAAGCCTCTTCTGCTTCCGCTTTTCGGTATAGCGCAGATACGCGTACACCGCCGTACATACAACGGCGAGCGCGATCACCGTCACAACTGCCGCGACGACCGTTTTGCCGGGACCGGGTCCGTGCGGTGAAACGTGCGGCTCCGTCTCCGTCTCCGTGACGACGGGAGCCGTCTCCGGCGGAGCCGTGGTCTCGTCCGTTGTATCCTCCGGCACGTCGTCAGGCGAGGTCGTGTCCTCCGGATCCGTCTCCGGTATGACCTCGGGCGGCGTTTCGCTGTATATCGCCGACATCATCGGCGCGGTCATCTCGAAAGTCATCCAGCCGTAATACGATATATAAGCCTCGACCCAGGCGTGAGCCTCGGCGTCTGTGACGTTGCTGACGTATCCGTAGCCGTCGTCCGGTATGAAGCTTGTCGCCACGTAACCGTCGACGTATCTCGCCGGTATGCCGAGAGCGCGGAGCATCATCGCGCCGGCAGTTGCGAACTGTACGCAGTAGCCGTTTTTCGCCGTATCGAGGAACTGCGAAACGTATGCCCTGTCCCCGGTGTAGCCGGACGGCGCCACGGTATATCTGTAGTTTTTCGCAAGATAACGCGCGATCGAATCAGCCGCCCGGTAGACGTACGACGGATTTACCGATCCGTTCAGGACGTTGTATTTGTTTTCCGCGTATTCCGGATACGCCTCCTCCGCGTGCTGGCGTACGGAGCCCTCGTCTATCCACGGGATATACGTATAGCCGCCGCCGTATACCGCCGCCTCGTACTCGCGTACGTTATCCATTTTCGCGTTCAGGGCAGCGATATCGTCGATGCTCATGGACCCGAGCCTGTTAAGTATACATCCGGCGGGCATTCTTATTCCGACGTTACCGAGATCGTCCGCCGCTTCTTCCGCCGCGTATTCGATATACTGCTCGGCGCTGTCCGCGGCGCGCTGTCCGCGCGAATAATACAGCTCCGACAGACCGATCATCCCGAGTCTCAGCCTGACGTAGCTTTCGACGTACGGGTAGACCGTCTGAAATATCATCATATCGTTGTCGAGTCTGTAAAGCGATATGTTTTTATAGTTAGGCGCGTACGCCACGGAGGAATACTCCGCGCCGCTCATTCTGAGCTTTACCGTACCGACGCCGGGCGTCAGGGCGTAGCCCTTCGAATAGTCCATGTAAAGCGTGTCCGGCTCGGTCACTCCGTATCTGTTTGCGAATCTGACGGGCAGAAAGCCCTTGGCGCTTTTCACGGCTATGCTTTTGATCGTGACCGCTTCCTTTATGAAGCCCCTCGGCTCCTGCGTCCTGTCCGCGGCGTCTGAGCTTGTAAGCATATTGGCGCTGATATCGACCATCGTATAGAAAAGCTCCGTCACGTCCTCGGGTATGAAGGTGCCGTAGGAGCCGATCGGAAGCTCGGCGGCCTCGTTCCACGATTCGTCGTAGTAGTCCTCGCCTACCCAGCTCCTCAGATACAGCTGCGTGCGCGACGGCGCCTTTACGGTAAGCATCCTTCTGCCGGACGAACGCCTTTCCGTCGGCTGCATACCCTTCTGATGGGCGTCCGGGTCGGACGCGACCGGACCGTCCGGTCCGACGATAACTCCGTAGACCTTTTGTCTCGCCCAGTCCATCACGTCTCCGAAAATCGAAAGCTCGGGCGCCGGCTCGCTTATTTTCATCGCCGGATATATTCCTATCCCGAGCACTATCGCCGCGGCGGTGAACGCCGCGATGCCCGCGCGCGACGCCGAGGCGATCCGCTTCCGTTTCGTCTCATACGCGTACGCTTTGTCGGTTATCTTCTCTTTATCCTCAGGCGAGAACGCCGAAAGGTATTTCAGCACGAGCACGCCGAAGCCGCAGGCTACCGTCAGAAGGAAGCCGAGGTTGCTTTCGAGTATGTTGTAGGTGAAGGTGACGGTCATCACCGTGCCGGCGATCACTATGATCGGTACGGCGCGGACGCGTCTGAACGTGCAGGCGGTGAATATATAAGATATCAGCGCACAGAGCGTAAAAAATCCGACCGTAGTAAGCGATCCTCCCGTCGGCACCGAGCCGGTCCTCACCGAAAAAGCCGAAAGCGAGGTGTAGCCTATCGATACGAGCTTGCCGATCATATGGTTCCAGACCGACAGGGGCGCGCCGACGAAAAAGCCTTTCGGGCTCGTGGCTACGAACGCGGCGAAAATAAAGACGGCTCCGTAGAACACGGACAGCGCGATAAGAAAAGCCCGGTGTACGTTCGCCGATAAATACAGCAAAAACGCGGACGCGCAGAAAACGGTGACGGCGACCGCCACGACGGGCAGATACCGTCCGCCGATGAACCCGAATGCGTCCTCGAGCATGAGGCAGACTCCGAGCGCTCCGCACAGGGCGAGAGCAAAACGGCAAAGCATGCCGAAAACCGTCCCCGGCACGCTTCTTTTCTGCTGTAACCCGGCGCTCTGAGCGTTAAGACGCTGAGAGCCGGCTTTCACGTTTTCTCTCATAAAAGCTCCTGTTCAAGAACGATGCGCACGGCGACGTTCGCAGCGCGAAGCTCCGCCGCGTACGCCTCCGCCTGCTTTTCAAGCTTGCCCCCGTCAAGCGCCTTCGAAGACGGGACAAAGTAAACGACCGTAACGGCGCGGTTGGTCGTAACGGCTTCACAGAGAGCCGTCACGTCGTCCGGGAAAAGACGCGAGGTAACGTATATTATATCGTTTTCAACGCCTTCCTCAGAATATCTGAGAAGCACGCCTGCCGGAACGCGGTGCGTCTGTCTGCAAGCCGCGTAAACGGGAACGAACTCGTCAAGCGCGTCCGCGTAGTCGAAATTCCGTTTCTGCACGGATCCGGAGCGCCCCCGGTCGTTGACGAACACGACGGAAGCGCGCCTGCCTTTTTTCAGCCGGGATGAAGCGGCGAAAAGCGACAGCTCGCACACCGCGTCTTCACAGCAGTCGTTGACGTCGGGTGAAAAACGCGCCGTGTCGTATTCGGGGCCGGCGTCGGCGATTATACAGCTGTTGAGCCCGTTTTCGCTGCCGAAATGCTTTGTCATAAGCTCCTGGGCTTTTCCGGAAAGCTTCCAGTGGATGTTTCTCATCGGGTCGCCGGGCTGATATTCCTTGATCTCCGTGATCTCCGCGCTGTCGCTGCCGGCGATGGGATCGTCCGAGGCGGACGTCGTTTCACCGACGTATCTGTCGCGGAGGTCTTCTATCTGAAGTCTGCGCGGAAGTATGAGAAGCTTGACTCCGCGCCCGATGCCGATCTTTATACGGAAGAATCTGAGAAGTCCGCTCACGTAAACGTTTTCGACCCTGCACTCATACTCGCCCTTGAAGGGAAAGCTCACCGTGCGGCTGTACGTGTACGAGCCGAAGCCGTTGAGCGGAAGAGCCGCGGCGAAAAGAGCCTCTCCCCTGCCGCTGTCCGTGGGGAGAGACATCTCCGCCTCGGTAAACGGCACAGGAAGCGGACCGTTGTTTTTGATCTTGATATTGAAGGTCACCGGTTCGTTTTTTGCGACGGTGTTTTTGCTGCACGAAAACGCCGTGCTGACCGAAAGACGCGCTATGAGCGTATACGCCAGCTCGGCGAACGGTATCGCAAGAACAATGATCATGAATACGTACGAGACCGGGTTGCGCAGCGCCTGCGTGAAAACGATGCCCACGACGAACAAAAGCGCCCAGAGGATAAAGTACTCGGTGACCGCGAAAGCCGCCTTCTGCGGCTTGAATCTTCCGCCTTTTCCGTTTTTCATACGGACGGGACGGCTGTCCTTTTGAGGATGCCGTAAAGCAGATCCTCTGCCCTTCTGTCGGCGAGGCGCGCCTCGCGGCGGACGACGATCCTGTGCGCCGTGACGGGAACGAACACGGACGCGATATCCTCGGGTATAACGTAGCTTCTGCCGTTGAAATAAGCAGTCGCCTGCGCCATTTTGGAAACTATGAGCGACGCGCGGGGGCTGGCGCCGAGGGCGACCTCCTCAAGGTTCCTCGTCTGCGACACGAGGTCGACTATATAAGAATAGATCTTGTCGTCGATATAAACGTCGGCGCAGTCCTTGATCATCTGCGACAGCTCCTCCGCGTCAGTTATGCGGCGCACGTCGTCGATGGGGTTCCTGCCTCTGCGCTCGGATATTATGCGCACCTCCTCGGAGGGCTGGGGATAGCCGAGGGAGAGTCTGACGGAGAAACGGTCGAGCTGGGCTTCCGGCAGAGGATACGTGCCGACGAAGCCGGACGGGTTCTGGGTCGCAACGACGAAAAACGGATCCGGCAGAGGGTAACTTTTACCGTCCACCGTGACGTTGCCCTCCTCCATCGCCTCGAGCAGAGCCGACTGCGTTTTCGGCGAGGCGCGGTTTATTTCGTCCGCGAGCATTATGTTGCACATCGCAAGGCCTTCGACGAATTCGAAGCTCTCTTTCTGACGGTTGTACATGTTGAAGCCGGTTATATCGGACGCCATTACGTCGGGCGTGAACTGCGCGCGTTTGTATTTGAGGCCGCATACGGCGGCAAGAGTAGCCGCAAGGGTCGTTTTGCCGGTGCCGGGAACGTCTTCTATGAGCACGTGACCGCCGGATAAAAGCGCTGTGAGCAAAAGAACGATCTGCTGACGTTTGCCCACCACGACTTTTTCGATCTCGGCTGTCATGGCGGAAAGCCTTTCTTTTCCGAATGAAACTCCGTTATTCATCTCTGATCTCCGTTTTTGTTATTCCGGCAGCGCCGGTCGCTGATTGACGGAAATAATTATAGCACGTATTTAAGCAAATTTCAAGGGCGATCTATGTTATTTTTACGAATTTTCAAAAAATTCATATAGTACCGCCGTATACGACGACGCCGCCCCGTCAACAATACGGCAGAGGAAAAGAAAGGAGAATTTGAAATGCAGGTCAGCAGAGGAGACATATATTACGCGGATCTTTCGCCGGTCGTCGGATCCGAACAGGGAGGACTGCGCCCGGTACTTATAATACAGAACGACGTCGGAAACAGATACAGCCCGACGGTCATTGCCGCGGCGATCACGAGCAGAACGGGCAAAACGCATCTGCCGACGCACATCGGTATAACGTCGTCGTGCGGTCTGGCGCGCGATTCGGTGATACTGCTCGAGCAGGTGAGGACGCTCGACAAGCGCCGTCTGAAGGAAAAAATAGGTCACGTCGGCGCGGAGGTGATGACGCGCGTCGATTCCGCGCTCTCCGTGAGCTTCGGTCTCACGGGACCTGTCGGCTGACGCGCAGCCGCGCAAACCGCATAACCTTCCCCTTTTGGGGAAGGGGGACCGTTACCTTCCCCCCCTTGGGGAAGGGGGACCGCTTGCGGTGGATGAGGCGAACGCCATTTTCACCTTTATAAAGTGAATCGCTTGCGGTGGATGAGGCGATCTACCTTGTTCC
>CACWOQ010000077.1 GCA_902762505.1 uncultured Ruminococcus sp.
ACAGTCGGCATTTTTTTATTCTTCTTTTTCCTCACCCGGATCCTGTAAGATAACGTCGGCGAGGATGCAGTTCGCAAACGCGTCCACCGCGCATTGAAGCGCAAGCCCGGGACCGGTTTTGTCGGTCTCTGCCGAGTATGCCGTACCTTCGCCCGAGAGGATACCGCTTATATATCCGACCGCGCGGTCAAGCTCGGAGCAGAAAAGAGTGTAGACCTGCTCCGCGTCCATACCGTCGGACAGCCCGGCGAGAAGACGGCTGATCTGCGAGATCGAAAGCACGCGTTTCAGAACGCAGATAACGAAAATGCGGCAGATATGCTCCTTGCCGTATCTTTTTTTGATCGGAGAAGGGACCACGCCCGCCTTTACGTAGTTGTTTATCATCGACGCGGTGACGCTGTCCGCTCCGGAAAACATGCCGAAATGCTTGCTTACAAGCGTCAGGACCTGGTCCATATAAAGCTCTATTTCGGGCAGGGAAGCCCACGTCGGACATTTGAAAGCGCGAAGCTGCTCCGTATCTATCATAAAAATTACCTCTTTTCGTGATATCTGCCTTATTATATCATAAAAAAATCTGTTTGTCAATAGCAAAAAAACTCTTGACATAATCAAAAATCTGTGATATAATAGTATCGAAAACCAGATGTAATAAATCGAAAGGCGAGGTAATATGATATGAATAAGAAATATACTGTTAACGTTTACGGTGATTCGGTCCTTAAGGGCATCATTTATGACGAAGAAAAAGGGAAATACGTTCCCGGACACGGCACCGCACTTGCCGCGATACGCGATATGTTTGATTTTGAGATAAGGAACTATTCCAAATTCGGCGCTACGGTAGACGTGATAAGGCGGCTGATAGAATCCGATCTTGAAAAGGGCTACGGCTGTGATATCGCCGTGCTTGAGCTCGGCGGCAACGACTGCGATTACGACTGGGCGGCGATCTCAGCCGACCCGAAGGGACGTCATTTGCCGAAGGTCCCGATCCATGAATATGAGGAAAAGCTCGAAGAGCTCGTTTCGTTTCTGATCCGATCCGGGATCAAGCCCGTTATCGCGAGCATCCCGCCGATAGACGCGGAAAAGTACCTTGACTATATATGCAGAAACGGGCTTGTCAAAGATAACATCGTTTCGTGGATGGGCGGCGATCCGCAGCTTATTTCAAGGTGGCAGGAGCTTTATTCCTCTGTAAACGAGCGCGTCGCATACAGATACGGCTTGCAGATCTGTGATTGCCGCACGCCGTTTTTGGGAAAGAAATGCTATAAATCGCTGTTGTGCGCGGACGGTATCCATCCGACGAAAAAGGGACAGATGCTCATCGCAGCGTCGATCTACCGTTTCCTTATGCAGAACTATCCGTCGAGCCGCCGCTGCCCGGATCCCGTGTAAGAGAAGAGAAAAAAATACGTCCGGGTCTGACCCGGACGGTATTTTTATTTTTGCTTATTCCGCGTATACGTTAACGCGCTTCTTTCCGCCGACGGCTATGTCGAATTTGACGGTGCCGTCAGACAGCGCAAACAGCGTATCATCAGAGCCGCGGCCTACGTTCAGACCGGGATGGATGTGCGTTCCGCGCTGACGAACGATAATGTTGCCGGCGAGAACGTGCTGTCCGTCGCTTCTCTTGACGCCGAGTCTCTGTGCGCGGCTGTCACGGCCGTTCTTGGTGGAACCGACGCCTTTTTTATGCGCGAAAAACTGCAAGCTGAGTTTTAACATTGGTTTTTCCTCCTGCATTCAGATTTGCTGCACCTGCTCATCTACGTCCAAATACTCGTAATAATCCTCCAACATATCATGCAGCTGGTAATAGTAGCCGAGCATGAGCGATGCTATGGCGTAATTCTTCTTTTTATCCCCCTCGTATTTCGGGAGAGCGCCTTTAGCAATGACCTCTATGTCCGTGCTCTCTTCGTCGATCTTGTAATCGACCGGGGAGCCGAGCGCTACCTCAACAGTGTTGATGATAAGCATCGTCATCGCGGATATGGCGGAGCAGACGATATCCTTGCCCGCGTCCTCATAACCGGAATGACCCGTCTCACGGAAGCCGTAGTAGATCCCGTCCTCCGTTTTGTAAAAGGTGATTTTGGTCATTACGCGTTGATTTTTTCTATTTTGAGCTTGGTGTAAGGCTGTCTGTGGCCTTGTTTCTTCTTCTCGTTCTTCTTTGACTTGTATCTGATGACGTAGATCTTTTTGGCTTTACCGTTCTTTTCAACGGTCGCAGTAACGGTCGCGCCGTCAACTGTGGGAGCGCCTGCAACGAATCCGGCGTCGGTAGATACTGCAAGTACACGGTCAAAGGTATAGCTGTCGCCGGCCTCAACGTCGAGTTTTTCGACGAAGATGGACTCGCCCTCGGTCACCTTGTACTGCTTACCGCCTGTTTCGATGATAGCAAACACGATTTTTTCTCCTTCCGTAAGACTCGCTGTCGCAGGTAATCCGTATCGGATATTTATAACCTGATTCCACGCGGCAAAACATTATAACCCATCAGAGAAAAATTGTCAATAACGATGTGAAAGATAATTGTAAATATTGTGTTAAATCTGCTTTTCAGCCGCTTTCAGCGTGTTTTTCAGCAGCATCGTGATAGTCATGGGACCCACGCCGCCTGGCACCGGCGTTATCGCCGAGGCTTTTTCAAAACAGCCGTCAAAGTCGACGTCGCCGGTGAGTGTTCCGTCCTCACGGCGGTTTATCCCGACGTCGATCAGCACCGCGCCGTCTTTTATCATATCGGCTTTTATGAAGCCGGGGCGTCCGAGCGCGGCGACGAGTATATCGGCGCGGCGTGTGTGTGAAGGCAGATCCGCGGTTTTTGAATGACATACCGTTACCGTGCCGTTTTCGTGCAAAAGGAGCGCCGCCATCGGTTTGCCGACGATGTTGCTCCTGCCGACGACGACGCAGTCCTTTCCGCGGACTTCTATACCGGAGCGCCTCAGAAGCTCCATAACGCCCGCCGGCGTGCAGGGCAGAAAATCATAGTCTCCGGTAAGGATCCTGCCCACGTTTTCGTAACCGAAGGCGTCCACGTCTTTTTTCGGATCTATCGCGCAGATCACCTTTTTTTCGTCGAACCCGTCCGGTAGCGGAAGCTGTACGAGTATGCCGTTTACTCCGCTGTCTTCATTGAGCCTTTTTATCAGAGAAAGCAGCTCATCTTCGTCTGAGTCCGCGGGGAGCCTTATCACGTCCGATACGATGCCGACCTGCGCGCAGGCGCGCGCCTTGTTGCGGACGTACACCTGCGACGCCGGATCCTCGCCGACGATCACGACCGTCAGCGACGGCGCTTTGCCGTGCTTCGATACAAACGAGCAGACTTCCTCTTTTATCTCCTCGCGTATCTGCGCAGAGATCGCTTTTCCGTCAATTATCGCCGCCATGATCTTCCTCCGTTGTTTTTTCCTCCGCGTCGTCTGCGCCGTCTGCTTCCGCGTCTGACGCTGCGTCACCTTCCGACGGCGCCTCGTTTTCGCCGTCCGGCATGTCCGCTGCTTCCGCTTCAACTTCGGCTTCTGCTTCGGTTTCCGATTCCGTTTCCGCTTCAGCTTTTGTTTCCGCTTCAGCTTCAGCTTCAGCTTCAGCATCGGCTTTCATTTTCTCGGCTTTTTCGCCGTAATACGCGTAGGATGAAACGGCTTCGGGGTCCTTTTTGGCTCTTACGGCAAGCGCGATCAGAAGCGCGGTACCGGCGATAAAGCAGAGAAAACCGACCGCCATAGATATCCTGATATGCGTTCCCGGAATGAACAGAGAATCGGTGCGCAGCATTTCAATGAAGCCGCGTCCGAGTCCGTACCAGGTGATGTACATCAAAAACATCTGACCGTCGAATTTACGGCGTTTGAACGCTATGTTAATGATGATGAAGCCCAGTACGTTCCAAAGCGATTCGTATAAGAACGTGGGATGCACGTATCCGTTCGGATCGACGCTCACGCCGAGCTCCTCGATCGACGATCTCGCCTGAGTCAGGTATTCGACCGTGCCGCGCAGGGATGCCGCGCCGGAAGACTGCACAACGTACGATTTCATGCCCCACGGAAGCGTCGTATTGCAGCCGAACGCCTCCTGATTTATAAAGTTGCCCCAGCGTCCTATCGCCTGACCGATCATAACGGACGGACCTATCGCGTCAAGCACACGAAGGATCTTGATCTTTTTCACGCGCGATACGACGATCACCGTGATTATACCGGCGATGATACCGCCGTAGATCGCAAGTCCGCCGCGCCATACGGCGATGACGTCGAGAAACGTTTTGTATTCGGAAAGACTCGTCAGAACGTAGTAAAGCCGCGCTCCGATGATGCCGAAAAGGCATATGAAGATCGCGTAATCGTACATATCGTCGATCTTGATTCCGAGCTTTTTGGCGCGCAGAAACGCGTAGACCGCCGAGAGGATCATGCCTATGACGATTATTATGGCGTACCAGTATATCGGCTTGCCGAAAACTGTAAAGGCGACGGGCGAGAATTCGAAAGCTACGTTTTCAAGCCCTTTGAACGTTACGTGATACATTTTATTCCTCCTTGAATTGTTCCGCTACGGTGAACGCGCAGCGGTCCTTGCTGTACAGAGATCCGAGATAACCGAGCGCCGAGGCGCAGTCAAGCGACGATAAGAGATCGGGATAACCGAGCATATCGTCGTGAAGCATCTCAAACGAAAGCAGAGAATAGGCGACGGAGCTGCTGCTTTGCAGCGAATAGATGAAATTCGCGTAGAACACTTTTTTCGTCCGCTCGAATTCCGATTCGTCAACGCCGTTTGCCAGCGCGTCCTCGATGACCTTGATTATTCTTTTTTTGACGGTGAACGGGCGTCTGCTTTCCCCCGTGACCGTCAGATAAGCGGTGTCGCCGCCGTAGTTGTAATAGGCGTTCGTGTCGCCAGAAATAAGGCCTTTCTCATAGCAGTCGCAGTAAAACGCGGAGCTTGCGCCGAAAAGCATACTGCAAAGTATGGACAGAGCCGCGCCGCGCCGCCTCATCCCGGCGGGATCTGACGACGGCACGTCCTTAATACCGAACGAGAACAGAGGCTCGGATATATCCATCTGTATCCTGCTCAGCCTGCGGCAGACTTTTTCAGGCTCTTCGGGCGGAAGCTTTACGACCGACGGGGATCTGCCCTCCGGTATCTGCTCGTCCATTATCCGGGCGATCCTTTCCGGATCGGCGTCGCCCGCTATGACGAGCGTCATGTTTTCCGGACGGTAAAACGCCGTATGGCATAAGTACAAAAGCTCGGGTGTGATCCTGCCGATCGACTCGACCGTGCCGCCGACGTCGTATCTGACGCCGTTTTTGCGGTACATGCACTTCATAAGCTCGTTGAAGGAGCGGCTGTCCGGGTCGTCCTCGTACATATTCAGCTCCTCGGCTATGATCCCACGCTCCCGCTCGACCGATTCGCGGCTGAAATGCGGCGTGTGGACGAAATGGAGCAGTATCGAAAGCGATTCGTAAAACACGTCCATGGGCGAGCTGAACGTAAACGAAGTCGACGTATGTGACGTGAAGGCGTTTGAATCGGCGCCGAGCTCGGAGAACAGGCGGAACGCGTCGCCCCCGTCCTCTGTCTCAAACAGCTTGTGTTCAAGAAAATGCGCCACGCCGGCAGGCGTTTCGACGACTTTGCCGTCGACCGAGAAGCGCATATCGGCGCCTCCGAAATCAGAGGAATATACGGCGCACGCGGACGTGTATCCGTTCGGCGAAACGAGCACCTTTACGCCGCTTTTGTGGCGGAAGGATATGTAGCTTTCGCCGGACGGCTCGTGTACGTGCCGTGTCAGTTCATATTTCATCCGCGTCGCCCCCCTTCAGATGGTATACCGTATCCGGCAGAACGGAGAAGGCGGCGCGCGTCACGTCGTCCGGCGTTACGCGGCACAGCTTTTCGATATATTCGTCAACGGACTCCGCGTAAAGACCTCTCAGCGCTCTTATCAGATACCACCTCGACAGCCGCGACGGCGAATCGGTTATTGACAAAAGATCGTTTTTGAGCGTCAGTCTGCATCTTTTAAGCTCTTCCGCGCTTACCCCGCGCTTCATCAGCTCGAGCTGCGAACGTATCTCGCTCTCCGCTTTTTTCGCGTTTTTGCCGTCAACGCCGGCGTAAATGACGAATTTTTTCAGATCCGTCATCGGAGAGGCTGACACGTAGTAACACAGAGAAAGCTTTTCGCGCACGTTTTCAAACAGCCGTGACGTCGGATTCTGGAAGAATATCTCGTTGAACATCGCTCTTTCGGCTTCCTTGCCGTCGCTTTCATCACAGTCGAGATCACAGCCGACGCAAATGACGTCCTGCTTGATCGGAGCATCCTCAGTTATCCTGCGAAGCCTCTTCGGCGGGGCGGAGAAGTCCGGCGTTACGGCGTTTTTGTCTTTGCGGCCGCCTATCCTTTCCGAGACCCTGCAGGCGAATTCTTTTACGCGGTCTGCGCCGTCGGACAATACCGCGCATATCCTCACAGGACACGCGGAAAGCACGTTTTTATAGACTCCGTAGATTCCCACGGGCGTTGCGGAATCCGCGTCGGATACCGTTCCGAGACGTGCGGAGAAGCGCGGCTCGTGCCGCATAAGCTCCTTCGTGCACTGCATCACCGCGTAGCTTTGACGCATGTTTCTTATCCCGTTTATCGCGTCCTTCAATTGCTCGCGCTCGCTTTGGAAGACCTCCGCGGAAAAGCTCTCATCCGTCACGTCAGGATCGAACAGCACGTTGTACAGAACGTCAAGGGCGCCGGCGGTGATGTCCGTGCCGTCTATCGAATACCTGTTGTCGAGCGAGCGGATCGAAAACGTGACGAGTTGGGAAAGTCCGCAGCGCGACGTATCCGCCGACAGCTGTGCGTCGTATAATCCGTCAAGCGCGATATTCAGCTGTTTAAGACTCGGATACGCCCGGCAGCTCCGCGACAGAACGCCGGAGAGCAGCGCATAATCGGACGCCGCGCGAGAGCCGGTGTCTCCGATAAAGGTAATGCTTACCGTGTTCGTTTTGAATTTCCCGTCGACGATAAGACACAGATCAACGCCTTCTTTAATTGTGTAACTTTCGTATTTCAAATAAGAATTACCGTACTTTCTTCATTTTGACAGTCGGCTGCAGGAAATATTTGACGCGGCGCGTGATGAATTCCGCGTCTACAGCCTTCGTTTTTCTGTCAGCGAGAACGAGTTTTCCGAGGAAGGATCTGTCCATCATCCTGTACATGAAATCGTACCCCGGCGATTCCTCCCATTTCGCCGCCAAGCCGTCGTCCTGCCGCCACAGCGTCAGATATCTGACGTTCGGCAGCTCGGGGAACGTTATGACGATCTTCAGCTTGCCGTCCTCGGTCGGATACGCGGCGGATGACGTCAGTATCTGCTCCGCGCCGTATTTCACGCAGCCCGTGACCTGCTTTCTTATGCCGAAGCTGACGGTATGCGGCGTCTCCCCTTCAAGCGTCGTTATCTGCCCCGTGTCGCCGTCAAGCCTGACGGTCAGCCGCTTCAGCCCTTCGGCAAAGCAGTTGTGCACCGCCTGGTAAAGCTCCGGCAAAATCGAAAGCCCGGCGCCGTCGTTTCCCGCGGTCTCGTATTCGCCGTCAAGCGCGGGGACCGGATAATCCGTGCCGCCGTATATGAACGCGTCGCTGTTTTTCATCATCATCGACGGTTCAGCCGCGCGAAGCGCTTCAAGCGACGAAGGATCCTTTTCCATATGCGCGCGCGGACGGTACGGAGTTCCGAAATAACGCTCCGTTATCGTGTAAAGCGCGCTGTTCTGGAACGTCTCGTCGATGCCCGCCGTCGTCGCTATCATGATCTTCGTCTTCGGGAATACTATCAGATTCTGACCGAACATACCGTTGAAGAGGAAAGTGCTTCTGTCTTCCTTGCACCATACCTGATATCCGTAATCGTAAATGCCGGTCTCATCCGGCGTGCCGATCTGCTTTTTTGTCGATTCGTGTATCCACTTCTCGGATATGATCCTTTTGCCTTCCCATACGCCGCCGTTGAGATAAAGCTGACCGATCTTCAGGATGTCGTCCGGGTAGTAATAAACTCCCCAGCCGCCTTTTTCGATGCCCTTGGGGCATTTTTCCCAGTATATATGCTCGATACCGAGCGGCTCGAAAACGCGCTCGCGCAAAAGATCCAGCACGCCCTTGCCCGCAATGCCGCGGACGATCGCCGCGAGCATATAAGTGTTCATGCTGTTGTATTCGAACGACGTGCCGGGTCTGAATTTGACCGCGGATTCGAGATACGCGCGCACCCAGTCCGTATCCGTAACGGCGCCCGCCTCGTTGAAAAAGACGCCGGTCTGCATAGTGAGAAGGTGATGGACGGTGGTGTTCTTGTGGTTTATGCGCGCCGTCGGCGGTATCTGCGTTCCCTTCGGCAAGACGTCAAGAAATTTGTCGTCCGGGGAGATAAGCCCGTCGTCGTATAAAAGTCCCACGGCAAGCCCGGTGAGCGACTTGGCGAGAGAATGCGAAACGTGCCAGATATCCGTCGTATACGGATAAAAATGCGCGCGGGAAAGGATCCTGCCGTTTCTCGCCACTATCACGGTCTGGACCTTGATAGACGGCTCACGGCTGAGTCTTTCGTAGTATTTGAGTATCCGCGCGCTCTCTACGCCTTCGTCCTCCGGGTCGGCTGGCGGAAGCGTTTTTATCTTCACGCACGGACACGGCGGACGCCTGACAGGTTCGCTGACGAGACTGTCAACGTTGCCGCTTCTGCCGAACCATGACGTGAAAACGTGCACGGTGTTTTTTGAGAACGAAAGATCCATGATATCCTCCACGCTGACTTTTTTTCTATTATATAATATATTTTGTTCGTTTTCTTGTACTTCAAGTAAACTTTCGCAAAAAAAATGATACGAAACGGCGTACCGGAGCAGAACAACAAAAAAACCGCCTTGCGGCGGTTTTTTGCAATTCGTATGAATTATTTGACTTTCTTCGCGACTACGACGCCGGCAAGCGCTACGCATGCGACAGCGGCGATGGCGATGACGGAAGCGTCAGCGGTCTCGGGGTTCGAAGGAGTGGGATCCTCGGTTTTGTTTTCGCCCGTTCCTACAACGAGAGTGAATTCGGGTTTAAGAGCCTCGGTCGTTCCGTCCTCATATTTTGCAAGAACAGCCATCTTGTAGGTGCCGTCGCCGAGCTGGTCGATACCGGTGAGCTCTAAGGCATTTTCATCGGTGCCGAAACCGGCGTGACGGTTGAGGGAGTTGTCAGCCATTCCGAAGAATTCGCAGAGAC
>CACWOQ010000078.1 GCA_902762505.1 uncultured Ruminococcus sp.
AGTTATGAGTTATGAGCGCTCCGCGCGTTTTTCCGCGCCCCATCAACTTACAGAGTTGATGGAGGGGTTTAAGGGGGTTTGGGGGTTTTGAGGGGTGGGGACCCCCAAGAGCGAAAAAGTCGCAGAGCAGGTAGGTCGGAGCCGCCGCGTCTCGTCATCATGGATCTCCTTCGATTATTGCCGCACATCAAACCGCACCGCCGCGCGAACCGCGTTCCGGGGCTGCCCCCCCCACCAGCCCGGAACGCGATGATCCGGCAGAGCCGGATCATAAAGGCGAAAACAACCGTTTAAGTTATCAGTTATCAGTTATGAGCGCTCCGCGCGGTTTACCTTAATTTTATCCTCTTATCTGTGCAAAAGCGTTAAATTTCGTGTTGACAACAAGCCGTTTTTGTGATATAATGAACTCAATCAGTAAGCTTTAACGCTTAAAGAAAGGAAAAATCGAATGAAAAACATTTCAAGACTTCTCGTCGCGATAATGATCGTAAGCCTTTTCGTATCGGCTTTTGCGACGGCTCCCGCGGCGCTGAGCTCCGAGGACTGGATCATAGTCAACCATCCGTCCGGAACTCCGAACAACGCACAGATCTCCACCACCGAAGACGGCGGTATAAGGCTCTCCCATGAAGGACATTATCCGTCCTCCAACGCGGGTCTTATGTACAACAAGCCGCTCGACCTCAAAAACGGTATCTCCATGAACGTTACCGTTGAGACCGACAACTCCGCTTCCTCCGACGTCTGGTACGGCGTTATGTTCCTTGACAAGCCCGTATACTTCGACGCCATGACCGGCGGCAACTCCGATGAAGACGCCCACGGCATCATCGCCCTTACCCGTCCCGGCTCCTTCAGCTGGTGGACGTTCCCCGGCTTCAGCAACGTCAAGACCGTTCCCTTCACCGAGCTCGGCGATAAGGAATACTACGGCGAAGGCGTCAACATGACGTACGACCTCAAGCTTGAAGACGGCTCCCTGTTCGTCTACGTCGACGATAACAAGGTCGACTATGACTTCAAGGACGTTCTCGGCTACTTTGACGAAGGCGTATACGCAGGCTTCTCCATGTCCATGACAGAGCTTGAATATCAGAGCTTCGTCATCAACTATCTCAACGGCGAAAAACCCGCTTCCGAAGGCCCCGCGATGACGGCTAAAGACGGCGAGACCAAACCCGTCGTTGAAGAAGGCCAGAACATACCCGAGGGTGCGAAATCCTTTGTTCTCGCTGACTTCACCGATCCCGAATACGTCGCTTCTCTCACCGGCAACGACTGCAAGATCTCCTTCGACGAGGCTGAAAACGCCATGAAGGTCGAGGTCACCGGCGGCGACCCGTACGTCAACATCCCGGTGACAAAGGGCTGGTACTTCGACGGCATCGATTACACCGTAGCGCGTCTGGCATACAAGACCGACGTTGACTGCATCGGCGAATTCTACTTCACCACGAAGGAAGTCCCGAGCATGGCGCTCTGCAACGTCACCTACCCCGTTGACGCGACGAACGGCGAATGGTCCGAGATAATCCAGGATATGGATGACTCCTCCAACTGGCTCGGTCAGGTCAGAAGCTTCAGAATCGACCCGAACCAGGGAGGCGAGGCAGGCGAGGTCTTCTACTACAAGACCCTTACGATAGAGGTCTACGAGGAAGAAGAGACCACCGCAAGAGACACCACCAAGGCTGACGAGTCGAAGGAAGACGACACCACCGTCAACACCGCGAACAACACCGAAAACACCGCGGAGCCCGGCAAGGACGTCACCACCAACACCGGCAGCGAAACCGGAAAGAAATCCAACACCGGTCTCATCATAGGCATCATCGCGGGCGTCGTAGTTGTTGCGGCAGCCGTTGCGGGCGTTGTCATAGTCGGCAAGAAAAAGAAGAAATAATCTATGCAAATAACCCGTCGGTCAACTGACCGGCGGGTCTGTTTCAGAAAGGAAATCATATGAATCCCGTATTATTCGCGCTTGAAGCGTCTGTTGAAGATCAGGTCGTCGACACCGCCGCAAAGACCGTTGAAGGCTCCTCCTGGAACTGGGGAGAGGTCTGGTCCGCGGTATCCGAAAAGCTCGTCGCCGTAGCCGGCAGACTGCTCGCCTGCATACTCATACTCATAATCGGCCATTTCGTGATCAAGTTCGTCACGAAGAAGATACTCAACTCCAAGAAGATGGATAAGCTCGATCCCGGCGTCCGCGGCTTCCTCCGCACGTTCATCAAGGTCCTGCTCAACGTCATCCTCATCGTTTCCGTTGTCGGCGTCCTCGGCATCCCGATGGCGTCCGTCATAGCCGTTCTCGGCGCCGCCGGCGCGGCGATCGCTCTGGCTCTCCAGGGCACGCTCGGCAACCTCGCCTCCGGCATCATGCTCGTGGTACTGCGTCCGTTCAGAGTCGGTGACTTCATAGAAGTCGGCGGCAATCTCGGCACGGTCCTCGAGATCGGTCTCTTCGCCACCACGATCCTGACGATAGACAACCGCCACGTCATCGTTCCGAACAGCACGATGACGACCTCCACGCTGATCAACTACTCCTCCGAGGAGCTCCGCCGCGTCGACATGGTCGTCCATACGGCGTACGGCACCGACATGGAGAAGGCGAAACAGGTCATACTCGACTACGCGAAAGAGGACAAATACATCCTTGACGATCCCGCTCCCTTCGTCCGCATGACGGATATGGGCGATTCGATGGAATACACCGTCCGTATGTGGGTCAAGAGCGCCGATTACTGGGATGCCCGCTTCAACCTTTCCGAGAACATCTGCAAGAAATTCGCGGAAAACGGCATCGCGGTACCGCATCACCAGATCGACCTCCACGTCGTATCGAAATAATACGAAAAAAGACCGGGAAGCGGATTGCCCGCAAGTGCTCTGATGAGAAATGAGGGCGGCTTCGCTTCATCCGGCAGCTCGGCTGCCGTCCTCATTATACCGGCTGAATACGAAAAAGCAGACTGATTTTATTTTCAGTCTGCTTTTGCTTTTTCTTGCCGCGCTTACTCACCGCGCTGACCGTTTTTGTTTATCTGACCTCGTATTCTCCGGAGCCGACCGTGATATCGGTCGAGCCGAACACTATGCGGCAGCGCGTGTTCGCGGGAACGGTGACTCTGAGCGTATCGCCGTTTCTGTCGGAGACGATGAGACCGTTGACCGTCAGCAGCTCAGCCGAGACTTTGTCGGGCGCGCCCTTTACGCAGGGTCTGACCTCAAACTCGGCAAAGCCGGGCTTAGTCGGCTTTATGCCGGCGAGCTGTGCGTAATACATGTACGCGAAGCCGCTGTGCATCGGATGGTTGAACGACGGGACGAGCCCCTTCATTCCGACGAGCTTCATTTCGAGGCACTCCCACAGCGACGTCGCACCGTCGTCCATCATCGTGCCGAAATCGTAGAACGTGCGCCCGAACATGATACGCATCGCGTCTTCTCCGAGACCGTTTTCAAACAGCATCGGGATAAGATACTTGTTTCCGTAAATACCGGTCGTCATGACGAACTTGTCGTCGACTATCATGTCGTGCGTCGCCCTGACGAGCGCTTCCCTGTCCTCCTCCGGCACCACGTGCAGCTGCCACGCGACGGCGTTTGACGCCTGATAACCGTAGCTGTGCTTTTCGCGGTCGTAGAAATGACGGTTGATCGAATCCTTTACGCGCTCGAAAAGTCTGTCGTATTTGTCACCGTCGTGACCGAGAGCGCGCGATATCTCGCCCATCATGAGCGCCGTTTCGGCGAGCATGAACGTGGACGAGTGCTCTACCGGGATGCGCCTCTTCCCTTCGTTGCCGATCGGCGGGCACCAGTCCCCGAGCCCTTCTTTAATGATCAGATCGTCGCTGCGTTTTATCTCGTGCTCTATCCAGTCGCACATATATCCGTAGTTTTCGGCGAGGACCGCTTCGTCTCCGCAGAGCTTCCACAATTTGTACGGGATGACCACCTGCGCGCAGCCCCAGAGAGGCGTACCGAAGCCGCAGGTGCGCTTTCCGGGCGCGATCATCGTCCAGTCGCCGTAAACGTCGCGCGAGGTCCTTACGTCGCGCAGATATTTTTCGTAGCTTGCCGCGGTGTCGAAATTATACATTCCGGTATCGCATACGACCTCGGCGTCGCCGAGCCAGCCGCATTTTTCGCGCGCGGGGCAGTCCTCGGGGAAGCCGTGATAATTCGATCTGTACGTGCGCATCATTATCGTCTGCAGCGCGTTCAGATCGTCGTTTGAGGTCGTGACCTCGCCGACGGTGTCGAAATCCGTGGAGATCGCAAGTCCCTCGATCATTTCCGGCTGCGGATCTCTGCCGAAGAAGCCCGTGACTTCAACGTATCTGAAGCCGTGCCAGTTGAATTCCGGTGTCCATTCCTCGCCCGGCTTGCCGGAACAGATGTATATATGCTGCTGCTGACACCATACGTGATAAACGCCGGTGGAACGGTAATCGAGCTGACCGTTTTCGTCGACGGTCTCGGCGAATCTAAGCACGTACGTGCTTCCCTCCGCGCTGTGCGGCGGGCGGAGCGTGACGGTGCCGGCGAAGTTCTCGCCCATATCGTAGACCCACAGTCCGCTGTCGTCACCGTGGATCTGCTTTATCGCGACGGGTTTTATACGTCTTATGACGCGGCAGGGCGGCATCACTGCGCCGTGGAGCGGTCCCTTCGGGACGTCGTCGGCGACGGCGGGTCTGAAATCGTCGTCGTCATAGCCGTATTCGCACCACGGGGTCTGCCGTCTGGCGTCGCGGATCTCTCCGCCGTGGGCGTTCGAAAGAAGCGTGGGGGAATACATGGTCTGCCACGTGCCGGGCTCGGTCGCTATGACCTGCTCTTCGCCGTCCTCGTATTCGATATTCACCTGCGCGAAGCAGCATATGTTGCCGTATTTGAACGCCTTGTTGCCCCACACGCGGCTCTGCGCGTAAAAGCCCTCGCCGCAATGGACGCCGATGCAGTTCTGCTCCGCAAGCTGTTCGGTGATATCATAGGCGCGGTAGAGGACCTCCTTTTCATAGTTCGTGAACGGCGCGTCGTAATAAATCCCGTCGACGCGCTCCCCGTTCAGATAAAGCGTCCCGTAGCCGAGCCCCGCGACGTACGCCGTGGCGCGTCTGACGGGCTTTTTGCATTCAAAGCGGCGTCTGAAATAAACGCAGGCGCCCTCGATGTGCTTCTTCGGCTTTATGAAAACGCCTTTGATCTCCGGCTCCGTGGCGAAATAAGTCGTGCCGCAGCAGTAACCGGCGGTAGTGTTCGACTCAACGGTGACGTCATATTTTTTTCCGGGCAGAAAAACCGCGTCGGAGGTGACGTCGACCGTCCGCGAGCCGTCGTACCTGCCCTCCCAGACGGTCTGACCGTCGAGGCTTACGGTAACGGTACAGCTTGTCTGAAACACGTCCTTTCCGTCGGATTCAAGACGCCAGCCGAACCGTACGCCCTCGCGTTTTACAGCCAATGGCTCCTTCACCCTTTCAACGGTGATATCGTAAAGTCTTGTCATAGTGCTTTCCTTTCGATTTTATATGTATTGGAATAACTTACTGTTATATAAACACGCCGACCCGCCGCTTTCGGTTATCGGTTATGAGCGCTCCGCGATTTTTTCCGCGCCCCATCAACTTACAGAGTTGATGGAGGGGGTAAGAGGGGGTTAGGGGGAGTTTTGAGGGGTGGGGCTCCCCCGGCGATAAAGCCGCAGAGCACGTACGACCGAGCCGCCGAGTCCGGTCATCCTGAGCGGAGCGAAGGATCTCTTTCGATTACCGCCGCACATCAAATCGCGCCGCCGCGCAAATCGTTTTCAGTTATGAGTTATCAGTTATCAGTTATGAGCGCTCCGCGCTTTTTTCCGCGCCCCATCAACTTACAGAGTTGATGGAGGGGGTAAGAGGGGGTCAGGGGGAGTTTTGAGGGGTGGGGCTCCCCCCGGCGATGAAGCCGCGCAGCCCGATGACGTTCAGCATCGTTCCGCGAAGCCCCTTCTGCCTGCGATGTGAATAATATTTATCCTCCGCGCAGCACGTGCAGTCGGGGCAGACGTATATATTCCCCTTTAAGATCCCCGCGCGGATCAGAACGTATTCGTTCATCGCTTTGATGTCGGCGTGACCGTCGCTGACAAACCGTAAAAGCTCCGGATCAGCCTCCCGTACGCTTTTCGTAAAATCGTCCTTTACCTCAAAACAGCATTTGCCGATACACGGTCCGAGCACGGCGACCGTCGTTTTTCTGTCCGCGCCGAGCCTGACCATCGCGTCGACCGTATTTGCGGCTATTCCGTTAACCGTCCCGCGCCAGCCGGCGTGACAGGCGGCGACGATCCCGTTTTTCCCGTCAAGGAAAAGTACCGGCTGACAATCCGCCGTTTTTACCCCGAGGATCACCCCGGGCTTATCTGTCACGAGCGCGTCCGCGCCGTCGTACACAGCCGTTTTTCCGTCCGCGTATACGACGTTTGCCGAATGTATCTGATTAGCGGTCACAAGAGCCGCCGGATCGAATCCGGCGTACGACGCAAAAAGCCGTCTGTTTTCGTCGACGGTGCCGTCGCTGTCGCCTCTGCCGCGGCAGAGGTTCAGACTCTTCGTATACGGCAATTCCGACACTCCGCCGTTTCTCGTCGAAAATCCGTGGATCACGTTTTCCGAATCGAGCGCACGGCATCTGACCGTGTTGTTTTTTACGTAAAATTCATTCAAGTCCGATCACCGTCAGGCTGACGCCGCCTTCCCCGTCGCCGTATTGCGGAAAGACCGCGTTGTCCGGCATTTTTTCCGCGTCCGCACCGGACAGGCTTCCGACGATGACGTGCGCGGCTCCTTCAATGAAGCCTCCGCCGTCGCCCGAGCCTATATACACGGCGCCTTTATATTCAAATATCCTGTTTTTTCCGTCGACGACAAGCCCGTCGACCGTCCCCGTATCGGGTTGTCTCCGTATCAGTATAAAGAGAGGCGCGGAAAGCTCCTCCGGGACCGTGATCTTCGTTATATCGAAATACGACGTGACGGTGACGATCTGCTGCAGATGTCTTCCCGAGGGCTTCGCGCAGAGCACGTATTCCGCCCGCGTGACGCCGCGCCGCATAAGCTCTCCGGCAAGCGGATAAAACGCGTCCGAATATCCCTGTGAGAAATCGTAAATGACCGCCGAGCCCCTGTCGCATACGGCGAGGACGTCGCCGTGCCTTCCGGCTGATACGATTATAACCGCTTTATTGTAAAAAGTCAAGGAGAAAACTGCGGCGAGCGCCGAAAAAATCAAAACGAACGAGACGAATATCGAAACGTATACGAGCCTCCTCCGACTTATGAAAGCCGCGACCGTAAGCGCGGCGGCGAGCGCGATCAGAAGCGGAAAAACGAAGTCGTATCTCAGAGAAACGGACGGAACGGATCCCGCCGCGGCGTGCGCAAACGATTTTAAAGCTCCGCAAAGCCCGTCGCATACGACGCCGAGCGCTCTGCCGGCGAACGGTACGCGCGAAAACACGAGTATCAACGGACAGATATACAGTATAAGGCCAACGACCGGCGAGGCGACGGCGTTATACAGTATCGCCCCGTACGCGAGTCTGCCGTAATAAAGCGCCGCCGGAGGGACCGTGAACAGCAGAGCCGAGGCTGTGACCGCGAACGATCTCAACACGCCGCAGAGGATCGGATGCTTCTCACCGAGCCTGTCCTGCGCAGCCGCGCCAAGAGACGATCCGAGAGTCAGTATTCCGAGCGTGGCGAAAAACGAAAGGATGAATCCGGCGTCGTAAACGGAGTTGAAATCCACGGTCACGATCCCGGTACAGACGGCTGTCAGCGTCGTCACCGGGTCAGGCTTGCGCCCGAGCAGCGGCGCGAGCGCACAGAAGGCGTACATCACAGCGGCGCGCGTGACCGAGCCGGAAAAGCCGGTTACAGCCATATAGCAAAGCGCCGCGGCGCCGAGGATCACGTATCCCGGACGGCGGCGGCCTATAACGAGCCGAATGACAAGGTCGATCCCGGCGAGCAGCGCCGTGACGTGAAGACCGCTCACGGCGAGCAGGTGTGAAAGCCCGAGGCTTCTCATATCCGAGGAAAACGTCACCGGCAAAGAATCGCTTTTGCCGAGAAAGATCCGGCAGAGTATGCCCGCGTCGTCGCTGACGCGGTAAAGGCAGACGCACGCCGCCTCTCTTGCGCGCTCGGCGCAATACCCCGCGTTCTTCTTATACGTCATCGCATACTTTATGCTTTTGATCTCAGTGGTGAAATATACGTTTTTCGATTTCATGTACGTTTCGTCCGCGCCCGCATACGGGGTAAGCACGGCGTCGGCTTCGAATTCTCCGAACGTATCCGGCAGATCGCCGAAGCAAACGGCAGACACTCCGGCGCGCCGCCCGTCCTGAGTCTCTATAACGGCGATCCTGCGGTTCTCCTCGCTGTCCCTTGAAACGTAAGCCGTTATATGCGTAACGCTGCCGCATTCGATCCTGCCGACGGATACGCTCCTTACGATAAACGAAGCGGAAACGGCAAGACACGCCGCGGAAACGACGATCACGGCGCGTCTTACACGCGCCCCGAACGGAATGCTGACAGCCGCGGCGACAACGCTTGCGGCTGCTGCCGCGACGGCACAAAAGAACCCGGTGCGGGAGATCACCGCGGACAGTATAAGTGCGACAGTGCATGCAAAGCACAATGGTCTGTTGTGAAAAAGCTTCATATCCGTATTTAATATTCCCGTCCGAGGGAGGAAACTTATATCATCCCGTGCGAAGCGTCGTGTCATCCTGAGCGAAACGAACTACCTTCCCCTTTTGGGGAAGGGGGACCGTGCTCTGCACGGTGGATGAGGCGATCTACCTTGTTCCGGCGCTGCCCCCCACAGCCCGGAACGCGATGATCCGGCAGAGCCGGATCATAAAGGCGAAAACAGCCGTTTAAGTTATCAGTTATCAGTTATCAGTTATGAGTTAT
>CACWOQ010000079.1 GCA_902762505.1 uncultured Ruminococcus sp.
CTTGCTGTATCCGCCCCCGGCGGCGCAAGGCTCGTCACCCCCCTAACCCCTCCATCAATTTCGTGAATTGATGGGGCGCGGAAAAACGCGCGAAGCGCTCATAACTGATAACTGATAACTTAAACGGCTGTTTTCGCCTTTATGATCCGGCTCTGCCGGATCATCGCGTTCCGGGCTGTGGGGGGGGCAGCCCCGGAACGCGGTTTGCGCGGCAGCGCGGTTTGATGTGCGACAGTAATCGAAGGAGATCCTTCGCTGCGCTCAGGATGACCGGACGCGGCGGCTCCGACCGTACGTGTTCTGCGGCCTTTATGCCTTGGGGGTCCCACCCCTCAAAACCCCCAAACCCCCTTACCCCTCCCACAACTCCGAGAGAGTTGATGGGGCGCGAGTCTCCGGGCGAAGTTTTACGGAGCCTGATTGAATCCCCGCTTGCGGTGCCCGAAGAAGTCTTCGCGGCGCTGCCGCGCCCACGCTCGACTTATTCGACCGCGGCGCCTTCCTCGCCTTGCTTCATCCGCCCCCGGCGGCGCAAGGCTCGTCACCCCCCTCTTCCCCTCCATCAATTTCGTGAATTGATGGGGCGCGAGTCTCCGGGCGAAGTTTTACGGAGCTTGTTTGAATCCCCGCTTGCGGTACCCGAAGAAGTCTTCGCGGCGCTGCCGCGCCCATGCTCGACTTATTCGACCGCTGCGCCTTCCTCGCCTTGCTGTATCCGCCCCCGGCGGCGCAAGGCTCGTCACCCCCCTAACCCCTCCATCAATTTCGTGAATTGATGGGGCGCGGAAAAACGCGCGGAGCGCTCATAACTGATAACTGATAACTGATAACTGATAACTTAAACGGCTGTTTTCGCCTTTATGATCCGGCTCTGCCGGATCATCGCGTTCCGGGTTGGTGGGGGGGTGGACCCGGAACAAGGTAGATCGCCTCATACACGGTAAGCGATTCACTTTATAAAGGTGAAAATGGTGTTCGCCTCATCCACCGCAAGCGGTCCCCCTTGCCTCATCCACCGCAAGCGGTCCCCCTTCCCCAAAAGGGGAAGGTAACGGTCCCCCTTCCCCAAAAGGGGAAGGTTATGCGGTTCGCGCGGCGGGCTGATTTGTTGTGCGGCAGCGGTCAAAGGAGATCCTTCGCTGCGCTCGGAATGACGGGGCGCGGAGGCTCGGACCGGAATAGCGGTCATCGTTTATCGTCGTATGATCAAAAAGAAAAAAGCGGGCGGATCCGATCCGCCTGCTTTTTACAGTTCGTCGTCATCGTGCGATTTGAAGCCCTCGCCGAACACGCTCGTCGCTTTCGTCACTATCATGAACGCGTTTTTGTCTTCTTCTCTTACGATATCTCTCGCCTCCGGCATACTGCGCATGCGCAGCACAGCCATCAGCACTTCGCGCTCCTGCCCCGTATACGCGCCCTTTCCGTTCAGTATCGTTGCGCCCGCGTCAAGCTCCGTCATGATCCTTGACGTGATCCTGTCACGCTTGCTGCTTATGATATACACGAGACGCGCTTCGTCTCCGCCGTACAGAACGGAGTTGAACAGCGACATATACACGAACAGCGAAAGCGCAGCGTACAGCGCGATATCAAGGTCTTTGAATACGATGCCTGACGCAGTGATTATAACGCCGTCGATCAAAAGGAATATATTGCCCGTTTTCACGTATCTGAATTTTTGATGTATCAGACGCACGATTATATCCGTGCCGCCGGTGGTCGCTCCGGCGCGGAAGACGAGTCCTATTCCGACGGCCTGCAGCGCGCCTCCGGCGACGGCGGCGAGAAACAGATTGTCTGTCAGACAGCCGACCGTCCTGCTGAAGATCTCCATCGCCGCGCTCGATACGGCGATAGCGTAGATGCTCGAGGTGAGAAACCTGAAACCGAACTTTATTACGCCTATCACCATGATCGGCACGTTCAGGATGATTATTATCATACCGACGCTGAGCGGCTTTACAAAATGGTTTATTATGATCGCAATACCGGATACTCCTCCGGGGGCGATGCTGTTGGGGTCAAGAAACATGGATATCCCGGCGGCGTATATCACGCTGCCGAGCGTTATCAGCAGATAATCCCTGACGCGTTCCTTTACTGTCTTTTTCATTTATCGGACCGTCTCCTTGTTTTTGTCACGTTTACTTTATTGTACCACAAGTTTTGACGGTTTTCAATACAAAAAAGCAACAAAACAGCGCAAAAGTAACAAACAAGGCAAACCGGACGGCTTTTTCCGGCGTTCACCGGCGGTATTTGAGATTTGCCGCCCCGCATTTCGGCAAAACTATTGATTTTAATCGAAAAATATGATAAAATAAGCGGGTAAAACTCCCGGCGCGGCGGCATGACCGGATCCGCGGCGGACGGGAGAAGCGAAAACCGTTTCATATATCGAAAGGAACACAGCATGAAAAAAATCTTATCCGTCATGCTCGCGGTGCTCACCGCCGCCGCCATGACGCTCAACGCTGCCGCTTCGGCTTCGCATGAGCTGAATGAAGATCAGGCCGCCGCGGCTGAAAAGCTGCTTTCTCAGGCGACCGACAGGGCGCCCGCGATATCGAACGAGCCTGTCAGAGCCGAGCACGAGGACGAGGGGACGGCGCTGTGGTTCGAGCACAGCTACGTCAAAGTCCCGGCTGAGAACACGACGCCGAACGGCAGAAACTCATATCAGATATATCTGTGCAAAAACGAGATCGAATGCGCCTGGGTGATACTCGCCCCGTCTGACGACGTGACCGTCACCGTCACGGTATCCGATTTCGTAAAAGACGGAGCGTCGCTTACGCCGCGCGTATACTACGGTCATTATTTTGACGACGTTGAAGGCGAATCCGTCATAGACCCGATCCCGCCGCTCGAGGGACCGATCGAGCTTCATAAAGGCAGAAGCCAGGCGTTTCTCATCAAGGTCAAAACGGAAAAGGATACCGAGCCCGGACAGTACGCGGCGACTGTGTCCGTCAAAGACGGAGAAGGAAACGAGATAAAGCGCGCGAACGTCTACGCTTTCGTCTGGGATTTCACTCTGCCGGACGCGTCGCACGTCAAGACCCTCGCCGACCTCGGCTGGTGGAGCATCTACGCCGCCGACCCGGCGCTTTACTCCGGCGACGACGGCGCGGCTTACAAATTCTATTACGACACCCTGCTTGAAAACAAGGTCAACGCCTATTCCATGCCCGAAGTGCAGTCCGGCGATTATCCGGAGCTTGAGGGCGACGCGCTTCAGACCGTCATCTCCTACCTCGACGATCCGAGAGTACAGGCTTTCAACCCGATAGGCTGGAAGACTCAGCTTTCCGAGGAAAAGATAAAGAACGCGTACGAGTTTCTCTCTCAGAAGCCCGAATGGCTCGCCAAGGCTTATTTCTATCCGGACGGAAACGACGAGCCGATGACCCGCGCCCAGCTTGACAGCGTCATCGAAAACGCGCGTCTGATAAAAAGCGTATGGGAAAACTACAAGCTCATAATCCCCATGCACTGGAACGATATGATCAGCTCGTCTACCGGCGTCGACCACTTCGAATATCTGAAGGATTACGTCAACGTCTGGTGTCCGCATACTTTCTTCTTCAACACCAACGCCGACAAAAAGGCTGACAAATCCCTGACCGTCCGAGTCACGACGAAGACGGAGAAAAAGCTCGGCACCTTCCCCGCGAGGATGGCGAAGGAGCAGGCGGAGGGCGACGAGGTGTGGTGGTACGTCACGAGATTCCCGCACAGACCCGAGATCGCGCTGTCGATCGACGACCCCGAGGTGGATCACAGAATACTTTTCTGGCAGCAGAAGCTGTACAACGTCGACGGATTCCTCTATTACACCGTCAACGACTGGTACGGAGCCGGCTCGTCTCAGCACAACTGGGGCTGGGATAAGAAATACGAGGTGGACAGAGGAACGATCAATCCGTTCGTCTTCTACGGCAACGGCGTGCTCCTGTACCACGGCGGATATATCGGAAAGCTCCACGAGTGCGTGGAGTCGATAAGGCTCGAATCGATACGCGACGGCATTGAGGACTACGATTATTTCGATCTGCTTGACGCAAAATTCGGCGAAGGCACGAGCGAGCTGATGATCAAACAGATCACCGCGTCTCTCGGCAAATACAATTCCGATCCGGAGCTTTTCAATAAAATAAGACTCGCGGTCGGCAATCTCATAGCGCCCGATCCCGAGCCCGAGCCCGTGATCACCGAAACGGATCCCGTCACGGAGCCTGAAACCGGCACGGAGACGGAGCCCGAACAGAATGAAAAAAGAACGTCGCCGCTTGCGTGGATCATTCCGGTTGCCTGCGTCTGCGTCATAGCCTGCGCCGCCGTCATCACGCTCGTCAAAAAAGCGAAAAAGAAATGACGGTACGCAAAGCCGGAAAAATGAAAAGACTTGAAACGATCCTGTCGCTGATTCCGCAGGGCTCACGCCTTGTTGACGTGGGCTGCGATCATTGCTATATACCGATACAAGCCGTATCGACGGGGCTCTGCCCGGAGGCGTACGCGTCCGACGTGCGCCCCGGTCCGCTCGGGCGCGCGAGGGAGAACGTCCGGGCGGCGGGACTGTCCGGCAAAATAACGCTCGCGCTGGCCGACGGACTTCACGGAGCCGAGGCGTTCGACCCGGACGCCGTCGTCATCGCCGGGATGGGCGGCGAGCTTATCGCCGGGATAATCGACGCGGCTCCTTTCGTCCGCTCACCGCGTGTCAGCCTGATATTACAGCCGATGACGTCGCCGTACGAGCTCAGAAAATATCTCTTTACACACGGCTTCGGCGCCGTCCGCGAACGGCTTGCCGCGGAGGACGGGCATATATACCAGGTAATAAGCTGCCGGTACACCGGCATAAGTCCGATATACACGGAAGCCGAGCTTGAGGTCGGCAGAGATCACGGTGACGCGGAGCTTGCCGCGGCTCACCTCGAAAAATACATAAAAAAGTACGATAAAATCATAAAGGGGATCGCCGCCTCCGGAAAGGACGCGGAAGCGCAGATACGCGTGAGGGGCGAGCTTATCGAAAAATATGAAAACCAAAAAGCTGTACGAAGAACTTGAAAAGATGATACCGCCGCAGCTTTCCTGTTCGTGGGACAACGACGGGCTTTCCGTACTGCCCGAACCGGAGCATCAGACGGTGCGCGCGCTGATCAGTCTTGACGTGCGCGGAGAAGTCATAGAATACGCGAAATCTCACGGATACGATACCGTGATAACCCATCACCCGCTTATCTTCTCCGGGCTGAAGGAGCTTTCCGGCAAGACGGTCGTGTCGGACAAGGCGGCGCAGCTTATCCGCGCCGGTATCGCGGCGATGAGCTTCCACACGCGTTTCGACGCGAACGACGGCGGAGTCTCGGACATATTCTGCCGCACGCTCGGACTGACGCCATTCTTGAAATTCGGAGAGGGCGACTGCGGAAGGATCTGCGAGGCTGATCCGACGGACCTCGACGCTTTTGCAAAAAAGACCGCCGGGATATTCGGTACGTCTCACTTTTTCTGCGAAAAGGGCGGTGACGCCGTGAGAAGGATCGCCGTCTGCGGCGGTTCGGCGGCTGATCTTGTCCCCGACGCTCTTGCGCTCGGATGCGATCTTATGGTGTGCGGAGAAATGCGGTATCACAGCGCGATAGACGCGGCGGACAGGGGAATGTCCGTTATCTGCGTCGGTCATTACGAATCCGAAGCGCCGGCGCTTGCACAGCTGCAGAAGCTCGTATCGGACGCCGGTATAAAGGATACTTATATTTACGGGGTAAAGCAGTATGCCGTTTGACGGATTCACGACGGCGGCGGTCACGGCGGAGATCAACTCACGCCTTGCCGGCGCGCGCGTCGAGCGCGTCAACGCGCCCACCGCGGATGAGATCGTACTCAATCTGAGAACGGACGACAGGCAGACGTTAAAGCTCTGTCTTTCCGCCTCGTCGAATATACCGAAGGTCAACATCACCTCGGTCAGCAAAGACAATCCCATGCAGGCGAGCGCGCTGTGTATGCACCTGCGCAAGCATCTGAATTCCGCAAGGCTCGTCCGCGCGGAACAGCCCGGCTCGGAGCGCGTTATAAGGATCGAATTCCTGACGACAGACGAGCTCGGTTATCCGCGGACCGAATACGTTTACGCGGAGATCATGGGAAAATACTCGAACGTGATAGTCACGGACGACGGCGGCAGGATAATCAACTGTGTAAAGCTCGTTGACGTCACGACGTCGTCGAAGCGGCAGGTCATGCCCGGAATGTCGTACGAAGCTCCGCCCCCGCAGGACAAGCTCGATCCGATGACGGTCTCTGCGGAGGATTTCGCCGGGCTTTGCGATAAATTCCGCGACGTTGAAGCGGATCAGTTCTTCGTCAAGTGCTTCCGCGGCTACTCGCCCCTGCTTTCACGCGAGGCGGCGTATCTCGCCGGCTCGTCCGGAAAACCGGCGGGCGAACACGGGCTTCCGCTTTACCGGGTGTTTTGTGAAATGACGGAGCGCAGAAAAAACGCGGATTATTCGCCGTGCATAATCTACGACGGGAAAAAACCGCTCGACTTCTCCGTTTTTGAAATAAAGCAGTACGGCGACGGCGCAACGGTCAGGCGCTTCGACGGCATAAGCGAGTGCATCGACGTTTTCTATTCGGAGAGGGAAAACAGCGAGAGGATAAAACAGCGCGGCGGCGACGTTCTGAGGATCGTCAACACGGCTGAAGCGCATATCAGAAAGAAAATATCAAATATCGAAGAAGACCTGGCGCAGTGCGAGGGCGCGGAGAATTACAGGATCACGGCTGATCTTCTGACGGCGAACCTTTACAGGATAGAAAAGGGCGCGTCGAAGGTCACCGTTGAAAACTATTATTCCGATGCGTGCGAGACGGTCGAAATAACGCTCGATCCGAGGCTTTCCGCCGCCGCCAACGCGCAGAAATACTATAAGAAATACAACAAGCTGAAGACAGCAAAAACCGAACTCACGAAGCGCGCCGCGTCTGCCGGAGCGGAGCTCGAGTATATAAGGACAGTCGCGGACGCTCTGTCGCGTTCGGAGACGGAGGAGGATCTGCAGCAGATAAGGCAGGAGCTTTACGAGACCGGATACGCGTCGAAAATGAAGGATCAGCACGGCAGAAAACCGGTCAGACAGCGTCCTATGAAATTCGTGACGGACGGCGGATATACCGTATACGTCGGCAGAAACAACACTCAGAACGACAGGCTGACGATGAAGGAAGCCGGCAGGTTCGACTGGTTCTTCCACGTGAACGACGCGCCGGGCAGCCACGTGATCATGGTCGCCGACGGCGTCGACGATCCTCCCGCGGCTGATTTCACGCAGGCGGCGATGCTCGCCGCGTACTATTCGTCAAAGCGAGGCGGCGTGAACGTCGAGGTCGATTATACGCAAGTAAAGAACGTAAAAAAGCCCGCCGGCTCGGCGCCGGGCTTCGTCGTGTATTCGCAGAATTATTCCGCGATCGTGACGCCCGATCCCGACGAGGCGGCGAGACTCAGAGTCGATAAGGAAAAGAAATGAGAGAAAAAACGGCGGCGATATACACGCTCGGATGCCGGGTCAACCGGTACGAGAGCGACGCTATCGCAAACGAGCTTTGCATCCGCGGATGGGACGTGCGCCCGTTCGGCGAACGCTGCTCGGTTTATATCATAAACACCTGCACGGTGACGGCGGAATCGGACCGCAAATCACGGCAGATGATACGCAGAGCGCGTTCCGCGTCGCCGGATGCGTTCGTAATAGTTTGCGGCTGTTACAGTCAGGTAAAGCCCGGGGACGCGGCTTCGTACGCGGATCTCGTGCTCGGCACGCGCAATAAAATGAAAGCCGTGCTCGGAGCCGAGGCGTTTTACCGCGGAGAACCGTTTCGCGGAGTTGACGTGTCGGATCCGGCGGACTGCCCGTACGAGGCGCTTTCCGCGCCGCACACGGACAGGACCCGCGCTTTTGTAAAGATCGAGGACGGCTGCGACGGAAAATGCGCGTACTGCCTTATACGCAAGGCGCGCGGGCCAGTCGTTTCAAGGCCGGAGGATGAGATCGTCGCCGAGCTTGAACGGCTGTACGACGCCGGATATCCCGAGGTCGTGTTCACGGGGATCGAAATCTCGGCTTACGGGCGCGACACGGGGACCGATCTTCTGTCCCTGCTCGGACGCCTGAAGGACGTGAAGCATCCGCCGCGCGTAAGACTCAGCTCGGTCGATCCGGCGTGGCTTCGCCCGGAGGTGTCTGAGCGGCTCGCGCACATTGACGGCATGATGCCCCACCTCCATCTGTCTGTACAGAGCGGAAGCGCGTCCGTACTCGCCGCCATGCGCCGCAGATACAACGCGGAAACGCTTTATAAAAACGTCGAGGCGTGCAGAAAAAGCATCCCCGGCGTCAGGTTCTCGGCTGATATAATAGCGGGCTTCCCGGGCGAAAGCGAGGCTGACCACGAGGCGACGCTCGACTTTCTTGATTTTGCCGATCTCGTTCACGCCCACATCTTCCCGTTTTCGGAGCGCGCGGGGACCGAAGCCGCTGTGATGGACGGAAGACTTGACAAAAAAACAAAAGCGGAACGCGCCGCCTCGCTCGCCGAAAGGCAGAGACAGATACAGCAAAGGGACGCGGAGCGCGACAGAGGGCAGACGGTCAACGTCCTGTTTGAGACGACGGAGCGCGGATACGCGTACGGACACACCGACGATTTCAGGTACGTGCGCGTAAAAACGGATAAAAATCTTCACGCGGTGATACTGCCCGTAAAGCTCGGCGGATACGAAAACGAAACGTACGACGCAAAGCTCGTCTGACAAAGCGTATAAACGGCAGAAACGCCGACGGCTCATTGATATAATCCCCATAGAGTAGACACTTGAAAAAACAAAAGTTTTCAAGACTACACTATGGGGGTTATTTATGTCAAGAAGAAGGAACAAAAAATACA
>CACWOQ010000080.1 GCA_902762505.1 uncultured Ruminococcus sp.
CTTCTCGTGGACGGTGTCAAGCTTTACATGATGGCGTCACAGCAGAACAACCCCATGGTATGCGGGGATTACATCGCCGCGTCGCTTTATCCCGATCCGCCGATTAAAGATAATGAGGAAAACATAAATACCGCCCACCTTCTGATCGTCAACATAAAGACCGGAAAATACACCATCACAAATCCCGGGATCTGATCACGGGTGCCGCGTTTTCCGGGATCCGCCGCCTCAACGGATCCGTTCATTGCCGTACGTGAAAACAAAAACCCGGGCAGCCCGGGTTTTTATCTTTATATCTTTATCCGTTTTGTTTACTGCGGCGCTTTTGCGGTGTATTCCTTGACGTCGAGGACCGTCTCTCCGTCTATCTGCAGCGCGCGCGGGGAATCGAATTCCACTTTTATTTCCTTGCCTTTAAGGATTGTGACCATTTTTGTCTTTTTGACGTGTTCTCCCTTGAAGATCGACGGGAACGCGATGAGCGTTCTGATCCTTCCGGCGCCGTGAAAGAGCATCACGGACTGTGTTTCGTTATGAAGGCGGTCCTGTTCGGGCGCCGCGTTCATACCGCCGCCGTAGAATCTGCCGTTCATCGTCGGGCAGAGCCACGCTTTTTCAAATACGTGCTTCACGCCGTCGACCGTGACCGTCGCCGTTGTGGGCTTGTAGTGGAAGAGCAGTCCTTTTATCGCGATGCCGGTATAGTTCACGGGCTTGTCAGACGTTTCGCGGAGCTTGTCGCCGACCTCGCAGCAATAGCCGTCTATGCCGTAGCCTATTCCGTTTATGTATTTGCAGGTCCTGCCCTTGACCGTTACCGTGGGAAGATCTTTAAGATACTGATTTATCGGAAACGGCTCGTCGAGGCGGTTTTTGCCGAGATCGTGCGCGAAGTCGTTGCCGCTTCCGCAGGGATAGTACAGGATCTCGCATTCCGGCAGAGGAGTCGGCAGGTTGACGATGCGGTTCAGCGTTCCGTCGCCGCCGCATATGACCAGACGATCGTCGGGCTTGATCGAGCCTAAGACGGAACCGTACGTTTCGGGCGCGGTCATATCGCAGAATTCAGCGTCCTCCTTGTACAACTGTCCGAGACGCTTTACCTCTTCCGAACACGCTCCGTTGCCTGCCAGGGGGTTGTAAAATACGTATGTTTTGCTCATGATGCGCTTCCTTTATATTTAATAGCGGCAGAGCCGCTTTTTTTACGCGTTTGTCTGCTTCGTCTGACGGATCAGCCTTATGTTCCGCGCGGTATAAAGCACAAATGACATTGCGATGACGCCGGTGGTCACCGCTACGGATATCACGGATACGGCGACAGGTATGTCCGGCGGGGCGATAACGGGCCACAGCAGGTGCATTATCATCATCACGTACAGCGAAAACGTCGCCACCTTGCCGTGCCATTCCGCGCTTCTTACCTCGTTCGTCGCTCTTATGACGGCGATTCCCGTAGTCCCCGCGATTATCTCCTTTACCGTCAGCAGCAAAAGCGGTATAAGCATATATCTGTATCTGAAAACGAGGCAGAAAAGCATGGCGATCTGAGTCAGCTTGTCCGCCACGGGATCGAGCGCTTTTCCGAGGTCGCTTACCATATTGAATTTACGCGCGATAAGACCGTCCAGAACGTCGCTCAGCCCGGAAACGGCGAGGAGTATGACGGTCAGCAGATTATTTCGCGCCCCGATGTATACCCACACGAAAACAGGTATGAGAACGAGACGGAACATGGATATCACGTTCGGTACCGTAAATATTTTTTTCAGGTTTTCGTTGTTCTCAGCCATGGAAAAGATCCTTTCCCTCTTGTATCCTACATTTTACACTATTATTGCGCCGCTTACTTCAACTTATTTTCAACTTTTATGTAACTTTTTTGTTTTTTTCGGGCGAAATCGACATATTTTGCAAAAAAAGAGCCGGATAAGCGTTTTATCGCGCCGGCGTGCCGGGTCATATAATGTAAAAGGCGGTCACGCCTATTTCAATTGGAGATGAATTCATGAACGATATAAAACAGATGAAATTCGCCGTGATCGGCGGAGATATCAGAATGCTTTACTGCGCGGCGGCTCTGTCGGAGCGGGGAGCTGAGGTCAGCTTCTGCGGCTTTGACACCCCGTCCGGGATCTGCGGAGGAGCCGTCAGATGCGGCGGCATGGCTGACGCCGTCTCCGGCGCCGACGCGGTGATACTTCCCGTGCCGTATTCGACCGACGGCTGCCGTATCAACTGTCCCTTCAGCCGCACGGAGATCAGAGCGGACGACGTGCTGTCCGCCGTACGTCCGACGCAGCTGCTTTTCGCAGGGCTTTGCCGTCAGGCGTTTGTCGCCGCGGCTGAGGACAGGGGTCTGACGCTGATCGACTATATGAACGACGAGACGCTGACCTTGAAAAACGCGTACGCGACGGCTGAGGGCGCTCTTCAGATCTGCCTGCGGGAAATGACGACGGTCCTGCGCGGCTCGGACGTTCTCGTGCTCGGGTACGGCAGAGTAGGCTCGATGACGGCGGAGCTTTTTTCAGCCGCGGGAGCCCGCGTAACCGTCTGTGCGAGGAGAAGAGAACAGCTTGCGCTCGCAGAATGCAGAGGACATTCCGTCCTCGATATCAAACATATTATTAAACTGTCGCAGGGCGCGTCTGTCGTGATCAACACGGTGCCTGACCGGGTGATCGACGCGGGCTTCCTGTCGCTTTTGAACGGCGACGCGCTTATCATTGACCTTGCGTCGATGCCCGGCGGCGTCGACGACGACGCGGCGTCGCATTTCGGCGTCAGAGTTATCCACGCGCTTTCGCTGCCCGGAAAAACCGCTCCCGAGTCGGTGGGCGGATATATAGCGGACGCCGTCGCGTCGTTTGCCGGGAGGCTGTCGTGAAGCTCGGATTCTGTATCTGCGGCTCGTTCTGTACGCATAAAAAAGCGCTTGAAGCCATGCGGCGCCTCGCGCAAAAGCACGAGCTTGTGCCCGTGCTTTCGTATAACGCGGCGCATACCGACACGAGATTCGGCAGCTGCGCCGATCTTTTGAACGAGGTCGAGCGGATCTGCGGAAGAGCCGCCGTCACAGACATCGCGGGCGCGGAGCCGCTCGGACCGGCGGAGCCGCTCGATATGCTCGTAATCTGCCCGTGCACGGGCAATACTCTTTCAAAACTCGCAAGCGGCGTGTCAGACGGGCCGGTGACTCTCGCCGCGAAGGCGACGGTACGCGCGGACAGACCGGTACTCGCGGCGCTTTGCTCAAACGACGCGCTCGGCGCCAATCTCTGCAATCTCGGGACTCTGCTGAACCGTAAAAACTATTATTTCGTCCCGATGTACGCGGACGATCCGGTAAAAAAGCCTCATTCGCTTTTATCCGAGCTGAGGTTTTTGGATAAATGTATCGAGGAGGCGGCGCGCGGACGCCAGCTCACGCCTCTGTTTTACCCGGCGATACCGCCTTCAGAGTAAAGCAGACGGTAAAATATTTTCCGTATTCGCTTTCGGCGTATATGGTCCCGCCGTGAGATGAAACGATCTGCCGGCAAATGGACAGACCGAGGCCCGACACGGAACGGCTCTTGTCCGTCGTGTAAAGCGGCTCGAATATGCGGCTGAGCTGATCCGGCTTTACGCCGCGCCCGTTGTCCGTGATCTTAACGACAACGTCGTCGCCGGATATTCCGGCGGTGATCGACACCGTCAGATCCTTTTTCCCGGAATGACGGATCGAGTTGTTGACGGCGTTCATGAATACGCGGCGCAGGCGCTGACGGTCGACGTAGACCTGAACGTCGCCGCAGCCGTCGCAACAGCCGCTGACCGTAACTCCGGAGCCGACGGTATCGGTCCGTACGTCGTCGACCGCGCCGTCTATCAGCTCGGCGACTGTCATGAATTCACGCTTGAGCGTAAGATCGAGATTATGACTCAGATAATCGTCGAACCCGAGCACGGTATCCTGGATATCCTTCGCCTTTTCGTATATCACGTTTATATATTTCTCGCGCCGCTGATCCGTAAGCTTCGGATTTTTCAGAAATTCCGTATAGCCCATAACGGACGTCAGCGGCGTCTTGATATCGTGAGATATCGACGCGATTATCCTGTTCTGCGCGGATCTTTCCTCATCGAGGCGTGTGAAAAGCTCGCTGAAGCTTTCGTAAAGCTCGCCTATCTCGTCGCTGCGGCTGACGCTTTTCGGCTTGTTTCCCGCCCTGTAGCTTCTTATGTCGTGCTTAAGTCTGCGCAGAGGCTTGCTTACTATGAGATGGACAGCGATTATGGCGGCGGAAAGCGTTGCGATATGAGTGCCGGCGATCACTGCGACGGATACGGCGGGCTTCGAATCGGGCATTGTGAAAAGGACCGTCACCGTCACGTTTATGACGAACAGCGCGATGATGACAAGGCTGAGCTTCGTGCCGAGCTTCATATCATTCCGCCGGCGTGAACTTGTATCCCACGCCCCACACCGTCTTGATGTATTTTCCCTCTACGTCTATCTTGTCGCGCAGGTTCTTTATGTTTACCGCGACCGTGCCGGGGTCGCCGTATCCGGTGCCCCACACCGCTTCGAATATCTGATCGCGCGAAAGGACCTTGCCCTCGTTTTCCATCATATACTGCAAAAGCTGGAATTCGCGCGCGGAGACGGGTATCTTCTCGCCCGATTTGTACGCCGTATACGTATCGCGGTGGATCTCTATCTGACCCGATCTTATAACGTTCGACGCGCTCGCGGGAGCGGAGCGCTGCTCGCGGCGGAGATGAGCCTTGACGCGCGCCACGAGCTCGTCAAGCACGAACGGCTTAGCAACGTAATCGTCGGCGCCCATACCGAGCCCGAGAAGCGTATCTATCGTCCTGTTCTTTGCCGAGACGAATATGATCGGGCACGACACGCGCTCGCGCACGCGGCGGCAGACCTCGAGCCCGTCTGTCTTCGGCATCATGACGTCAAGTATTATGAGCGAATAATCGCCGCCGCCCGATATCCTGCGTATCGCCTCCTCGCCGTCGCCGGCGATCTCGGTCTCGTATCCCTCGTCCGTCAGGGCGTCGGATATAAGCTCGGCGATGGATCTGTCGTCATCAGCTATGAGTATTCTTGCCATATTCGCTCCTTTCAAAGCTTCACGTTGAAGCCGGTCCCGCATCTGGGACATTTTACCGTGTGCGAGCCTTTTTTATAAGGCAGCCGCAGATGGTTCTTGCATCCGGGACATTTTCTGTATCTGTACGATTTTATGTATCTGATCCTGTTGAACTGACGGATAAAAAACGATTTTACCGCGTACAATATTTTAAGGAACACCGCGTTTTCCGCGCGTCTTTTCGTGACGTTTTTCGACATGGTCCTGAGTATATTGAGCACGAGCAGCAGAAGCGATACGCCGCGTATTATATAAGACGCGGGACCGCGTACGAGCATCGCCGCGATAAGAAGCAGTACGCAGAGTATCAGTATAAAATTGTTCAGCTGATCGCTGCCGTATCTGCCGTAAAAGAACCGTGCAAGTTTTTCTCTGAATTTCATGTCAGCGCCTCCGTTCCGTTTGGATTATTATAAACCATATAAAGGCAAAAGTCAACACAATTTCGTTAATCGTAAATAAAGTTTGTTTTTCCGCACGTACCCCCTTGACTTGTTTACAAATATGATATAGAATAGAGGTGCAGATAAAAGAAAGGAAAAATAACATATGTCGGAAGAACTGTTTGATCAGGACGAAGTCATAACCCTGACGGACGAGGACGGAAAAGAAGAAAAATTCACCATCCTCTGCGTCATAGAATATAACGGAGCGCAGTATTACGCGCTTCTGCCCGAGGATGAGGACGACGGATACGTTATCCTTCGCGCCGAGGAAGAGGAAGGCGAGACGATGCTCGTTACCGTTGACGACGACGAGGAATTCGACGTCGTTTCCGCCGAGATCGACGATTATCTCAATTCAGAGATAGACTACGACGAGGAATAAGAGTGAAAAAAGCGCTTGCGCTCATCGCCGCGCTGCTGCTGACGTTCGGCGTGGTCTCATGTAAAAAAGCGCCGTACCCGTCCGGCAGCACGACGTCGGTCGAGGACACCGCGACGGAGCCTTCGCCCGCGCAGTCCGATGTGCTCAGGCTCGGAGAAGACGAAATACTTAAATTCGCACAGCCGTTCTGCGACGGTGCGGCGTGGGTGTTCGTCTCATCGAAGGACGGGGCGCGCGGGAGGATGCTTCTTATAGATACCGAAGGGAAGATCCTGTTCCGCGGACCGGAGCAGACCGGCGATCATACGCCCGGCAGCGTAACGAACTTCCACCGCGGCGTCTGCCTGTATGAGGACAACGGAGCCCGTTATCTTATCGGATGTGACGGCAGGGTCATCTTTTGCGACGCGGAGGACGGTATGAAAGCCGCGCATCAGCTTTTCGGCGGCGCCGACTGCGTGACGCTTTACGCCGGGATCGACGACGGCAGCCTGTATTTTTCCGCCGATCACGAGCTTTTGAAAAACACTTATTTCAACGGGTACAGCGTCGCCGCATGCAGCATCGGCGAGACCGAAAAGTACGGGATACTTTCCCCGGACGGTAGCTTTGCGGTGCCGTTTTCGGACGTTTACGCGTATTCCTTCGAGCTCGGCTCCGGCACGGCGTTCGCCGCGTTCCGGTACGACAGGGACAGTGATTTCTTCGCGCTCGACTATAAGACGAAAACGCTTACAGATCTAGGTAGGAAAAACGACCTGCCGTCCGGCGTGATTTATCCTCACGAAAGTGAAACGACTCTTGAGCTTCAGCGCAAGTACGAGCTTGAAAAAGGCGAAGGCCTTCTGTATTCAAGAGAGAAGAAGGGCTTTGTCGACGCGTCGGGCGAGGTCGTGATCGACCTGTCCGGGTATTCTCTCGCGGAGAAGAAGCGTGACGGAGACGAGTATATACCGTATTTTCACGGCGGCAAATGCGTTATCACGTTCATCTCGGACGGAAAACCGTATTTCGCGGTGATCGACCGGAAGGGAAAGATGCTCGCCGATCCGGTACCGTTCCCGTCGGATGATCTGACTGACGCCGAAAACAACCGTTACGCGTATGTGAGTGAAGGAACGGTCGTATTCACGAAAGAGTCCGATCCCGAATATTATATGTACGGGAGAAGCAAGTACGGCGTCTTCTTCGGCGAAGACGGCAAGGTGAGAGAGGATCTCGGGAAATACGCTTGCGTATATCCGTTCTCGGACGGCATCGCGCTGACGCTTGATGAAAGCGGAGAATATAATTATATAGACAAAAACGGAAATATACTTTTCAGATAATACACTATCCTGCTTGGTTAGTGATGGTACGGGTGTTAAAACCCACGAGAGAATAACGGAGTCCGGGCTTCCCGTGTCGGGTACGCAGACCTCCTCCTTATCCCCTGTTCAAGCGGCAACGCGCACGGGATACGGAGACGCTGGGAGCGCAAAGTACGGGAGAGGACACCAACCTGCACAGCAGGGTTTCTCAATGCCCGACCACACGGCCCGGCGGGAGTTTTTTTGAAATGCGGCGGCACGACCGGACGTGCTCTGCGGCTTTCAAGCTCTTGGGGGTCCCACCCCTCAAAACCCCCAAACCCCCTTAAACCCCTCCATCAACTCTGTAAGTTGATGGGGCGCGGAAAAACGCGCGGAGCGCTCATAACTCATAACT
>CACWOQ010000081.1 GCA_902762505.1 uncultured Ruminococcus sp.
CCCCCAAGAGCTTGAAAGCCGCCGGGCACGTATGACCGAGCCGCAGTAAAAAAGGACGGGTCGCCGATCCGTCCTTTTCATATATTCAATTCCGTTTTCTTGCGCACAGTACGTTTTCGTAAAGCTTCCCGTCGTTTGTAAAGTAGTTATAGGATCTGCATCCTCCGGCGCAGTACTGTCCCATATTGCAGCCGGCGCATTTTCCGGTAAGCATCGACGGATCGAAGCCGCGGTTATATGAAAACGCGTTTTCGTCGTTCCATATATCCTCAAGCGTTCTTTGCCTCAGATTTCCTTCGTTGAACCGTTCGTCGTACATGGATTCACATCCGCGCACGTTTCCGACGCTGTCGATCCCTATCGAATCAATACCTGCACCGCAGCCTCCGAAGCACGCTCCGTGCCTGCCGCGTATCAGCGTTTCGTCCTGTGTGAAGTATCCGATATTGTCGGCGCAGCCTACGGAAAACGGGGCGTCTTTCACGATCCCTGCGACAAACGATATCACGTATCCCGCGTCAAATTTCACGTCAAGCGCGTTTTTCTTCGCATTCCCCATCGGGGAGCACGCCTGAAGCTGCCACGCGAATATCGGGCAGTCCTTCAGCGTTTCATAAAACTCCGGCAGTCTCTTGTAGTTGTCGGCGCGCAGTGCGCTGATGACCGATACGGGTATACCGGCGTCGGTCAGCACCTTGATCGCCCTGAACGCCCTTTCATAGCTTCCCTTTTGCCGGAAAGCGTCGTGGACGTCCTCCGGTCCGTCGACCGAGACGGCGACGGATTCGACCGACGCGTCCTTCAGCGCGTTTATGATCCTTTCCGTCATCGTAAAGCCGTTCGTTATGATACATACCTTTATACCGGCTCCGGTCAGAGCGCGTACTATCGTCTCCCAGTCGCCCCGCATGAACACCTCGCCGCCGATGAGCGACACCCTGTGGCAGCCGAGAGCCCTGAGCTGCTCGACTACTCCGAGGCATTCAAGCGTTGAAAGCTCGTTTTCGCGCGCCTTGCCGCCGCACGATCCGCAGTAAGCGCAGGAAAAACAGCACGAAAGAGTAATCTCCCACACCGCGCTTCTGAGCTTATACTTTTTCGTCATATCTCGCTCCGCATTCAACACAGAATTTACTGCCTTCGACCTTTTCAGCGCCGCACATCCGGCAGACGTTTCTTTCCGGGAGCTTTGCTCCGCAGTAGCCGCAGAATTTGTAATCCTTCGGCATCTGCGCGCCGCATTTTTCGCATATCTGTCTGTTCGGATCCGTCTGATCCGCCAAAGGCGCGGTAGCTCCCATGCGGTTCATCTGCTCCGGTCCCGCGTACACCGCCATGAACTGATTTTCGAAAAACCGCGGACCGGCGTAGACAAATCTCATCTCAGACTCGGCTTTCGGCGCGGGTCCCGCGTAGACCGGCGCGGCGATCTCGGGTCCGGGTCCCGGCTCCGGCTTCATTTCCTTCACCGGCTGCCTGTCCTCTTCCGTGACGGTATCCTTATCCTCGGGAATTCTTACGGGTCCGGCGTATACCTTTTCAAAGCCTCTGCCGCGATTCATCATCTCCGGTCCCGCGTATACTCCGCTGAATCTGCTGACGTCGCGCTTTTTGAAAGGATTCCATCCGAATAGTCTTCTTTTGCGTGGCTTATCCTCTTTCTTCTCTTCTTTCTTTTCCGGAGCAGCGTTATTTTCAAACATCTCCGGTCCTGCGTAAACACAGCTTATTTCGGATTCGTCGCGTCCGTTGCCGATATTATCTTCCATCTCCTCGGGTCCTGCGTAAACGTCCTCAAACTCTCTGATACCGTCGTCGTTTGCTCTTTCTTCGGGATATTTCTTTGGATTGCCGCTCATTTACGTTTCCTCCTTAAGATATTTTGAAGCCTCTTTCCGCGCGGCTTCGTCACAGCGTTCGTTGTACGGGTGCCCCGCGTGTCCCTTGATCCAGACGTATTCTATCTCGTGCGCTTCGGTAAGCTCAAGCAGCTTATCCCATAGCTCCGTATTCAGCGCCGGCTTGCCGTCCGACTTTTTCCAACCGCGCAGGCGCCAGCCCTTCGCCCAGTTTCTCGACAGTCCCTCGATCACGTACCTTGAATCGGAGCAGAAGACGACACGGCACGGCTTTTTCAGCGCCGAAAACGCCGCAATGGCGCCCTGAAGCTCCATTCTGTTGTTCGTCGTCTCCGGTTCTCCGCCGGATATCGTTTTTTCCCTGCCGCGGCAGACGAGGATCGCCGCCCAGCCTCCGGGACCGGGATTGTAAAGGCACGAGCCGTCGGTATATATTTCTACAAGATCCATATCGTATTCTCCCATATTTTGATTATACACTAAAAAATCTCCTTTGTCAAGTACACAGATTATCATATTATTTACAAATTCAAAACCGACGGAAAAAGAAAAATCCGCTGCTTTGCGGTATAATCGTATACGTAATCGTCAGGAGGTCAAAATGAAACGCATTTATCTCGACAACGCGGCAACGACGCCGGTCCTCCCGGAGGCTGTCGCGGCAATGATGCCGTACTTCGGCGGTGTATTCGGAAATCCGTCCGCAAAAAACGCGCCCGGCGCGGAGGCGAGGGCGGCGCTTGAAAAAGCGAGGTCGGTGACAGCCGGGAAACTCGGTCTGAAAGAGGGAAAGACCGTCTTCACGTCGGGCGGCACGGAATCAAATATGATCGGAGTCGTAGGCTCCGTTCTCTCGTCCGGCAGACGCGGCGGAAGCGTTATATGCGGGAAGACGGAGCACCGCTCCGTGCTTGACGCGTGTCGTCTTCTCGGCAGGCTCGGGTACGATATTATTTTCGCCGGAGTCGACGGCAACGGACTGACGGATCCGGACGAGATCGCGGATCTGATAAGAGACGATACTCTGCTTGTCACCGTAATGTACGCGAACAACGAAACGGGAGTGATACAGCCGGTAAAGCGGATCGCACGGATCTGTCACGAAAAAAACGTGCCGATGTATACAGACGCGGTACAGTGCGGCGATCCTTCGGACGTTGTGAAAACCGGTGCGGATATGTTCGGTATCTCCGGGCACAAGCTCGGCGCGCCTAAGGGCTCCGGTCTGTTTTACACGAACGGCAAAGCCGTCCGAGGCGGCGCGGGGCAGGAATACGGGATCCGTCCCGGCACCGAAAACGTCGCTTTCGCGGCGGCGCTGTCGGCGGCTGTATCTTCCGGACCTCCGGAAAACACGGAACGTCTCCGGAGCGTTTTTGAATCGGCCGTGACGGACGGCTTGCCCGGTACCGTGATAAACGGATCCGGCGCGAAAAGAGTTCCCGGAATCAGCAGTATGAGCTTTGAAGGCGTTGAGGCGGAAGGACTGCTGTTCGCGCTGTCGGAGCTTGGAACAGACGCGGCGGCGGGATCGGCGTGCACGTCAGACGAACGCGGCTCTCACGTCCTTTCGGCGATGGGGTTGACCGAAAGACAGGCGGATTCGACCGTTCGGTTCTCCTTCGGCAGACAAAACACGGAGGAGGAAATAATGATCGCCGCCGACGCCGTGATAAAATCGGTAAAAAAACTCAGAAAAATCAGATGATATACGGCGTTAAAACCGTTTACGTCTCCCTCGATTAGCCGACTGTCCCAAAGGCCAGTCGGCAACGAAATCCACCCCTGCGGGGTGGGTGAAATCGCCTGCGGCGGTGAAATTGCCCTTCGGGCAGTGAAATCGCCTCGACGGCGGTGGGTGGATTTCATTTCACCGAACGCGTCAGCGTTCGATTTCACCTGAGGGCAGCGCCCGAAGATTTCACCTTTTGCCGACGTATGCGACAAAAAACCGGATGGAATAAGGATCAGCTATCCTTACCTCAGCCGGCTTTTTTTACTGTCCTTTAGAGCACCTTGCATCAGGGGGCTTTTTTTATCCCGGGCGAAGCTTTATATGTCATCCTTAGGGATCTCCTTCGATCACCGCCGCACATCAAACCGCGCCGCCGCGCGAACCGCATAACCTTCCCCTCTTGGGGAAGGGGGACCGCTTGCGGTGGATGAGGCGAACGCCATTTTCACCTTTATAAAGTGAATCGCTTGCGGTGGATGAGGCGATCTGCGCGTTTTTCCGCGCCCCATCAACTTAAAGAGTTGATGGAGGGGAAAAGGGGGATGACGAGCCTTGCGCCGCCGGGAGCGGATACAGCAAGGCGAGGAAGGCGCAGCGGTCGAATAAGTCGAGCGCAGGCGCGGCAGCGCCGCGAAGACTTCTTCGGGCACCGCAAGCGGGGATTCAAACAAGTTCCGTAAAACTTCGCACGGAGACTCGCGCCCCATCAACTAACCGAGTTGATGGAGGGGGTAAGAGGGGGTGACGAGCCTTGCGCCGCCGGTGGCGGATGAAGCAAGGCGAGGAAGGCGCCGCGGTCGAATAAGTCGAGCATGGGCGCGGCAGCGCCGCGAAGACTTCCCCTGGGTACCGCAAGCGGGGATTCAATCAGGCTCCGTAAAACTTCACCCGGAGACTCGCGCCCCCTCAATTTTTGAAATTGATGGAGGGGAAGAGGGGGTTTGGGGGTTTTGAGGGGTGGGACCCCCAAGAGCGTAAAAGCCGCCGGGCACGTACGGTCGAGCCGCCGGGCGCGGCAGCGCCGCGAAGACTTCCCCTGGGCACCGCAAGCGGGGATTCAATCAGGCTCCGTAAAACTTAACCCGGAGACTCGCGCCCCATCAACTTACGGAGTTGATGGAGGGGATTAAGGGGGTTTGGGGGTTTTGAGGGGTGGGACCCCCAAGGCGAACGGGGAGCAGAGTACGTCCGGTCGGAGCCGCCGGGACTTCCCGGGATTTCTGTATAATCTATAAAAATATACTGAAATTAAACTAAAATTTATAATATAGTACTTGATATATTATGCGATTTGTGGTATAATAGGCATGTGGAAAATTCGGTACGGCAATCATGAATTTCAAACGAAAGGAAATCTGATGCAATCTTATCAGTTTATCTGGGAATCCATACTTAAAAACATGCGCGGCACGTATTCCGAGCTCCGTATAAACTCCTATTTCCGCGATATTGAGATCGTTGAGATAGAGTCCCAGTACATCCTGCTTCTTACTCCCACCGTCAAGACTCTTGATTTCGTAAGAAGTCAGCAGGCTGTGCTCGAGCGTCTTGTGCACGACGCACTTGGTGAATTCAAAGTCGTTTACGTCTATTCAAAAGAGACGGACGGTAAAAGACTTGACCGCGTACGCGCGGCGATAAAACACGATCTTGAATTTCCCGAACCCGGGAAAATGCCCTACGATCTGCCTGACGAAGAAGAGGAAAAACCGAAGAACAATTCGATAACTCCGCCTAAAAAATCGTATACCTTTGAAAACTACGTCGTCGGCAGCTCCAATCAGTTCGTTTATACCGCCTGCCTCGCCGTTGCGGAGAATCCCTCCTCTATGTGGAATCCTCTGCTGATTTACGGCCCGTCCGGTCTCGGAAAAACTCACCTTCTCTATGCGACGACGAAGAAGATCTCCGAGCTTTACCCGGAGAAAAAAATAATATACATAACCGGCGAACAGTTCGTAAACGACATGGTCGAGCACCTGCGCAAGCGCGACAACAACGGTTTAGGCTTCGGTCCCTTCCGTGAAAAATACAGAAAGTGCGACGTGCTCCTGATCGACGATATCCAGTTCATAGCCGGCAAGATCGCCGTACAGGAAGAGTTTTTCCATACCTTCAACACCCTGTACGACAGCCAGAAACAGATAATAATCACAAGCGACAGACCCCTTCGCGAGATAAAACAGCTTGACGAGCGCCTGCAGTACAGATTCGAAATGGGTCTCACCGCCGACATCCAGCCGCCGGACTACGAGCTCCGCGCCGCTATCATCAAAAACAAAGCCGAGGCTCTTCACCTCTCCCTGTCCGACAGCTCCGTCAACTACTTAGCCGATCATCTGACTAAAAACATCCGTCAGATAGAAGGTGCTCTTACGAAAATATACGCGAAAAAATTCCTTTACGGACTTGAAGTCACCGACGAAATGGTCATCGATACCGTAGCCGATCTCGCCACCGTCGAGGTGTCGCCTAAAGACCTTGTTGAAAGGATATTCACCATCGTATCCACAAAGTACGGCACAAGCCGCGACGAGATATGCAGCAAGACAAAAAAGCGCGAGATAGTCGAAGCGCGCCACGTCTGCGCCTACCTCATAAGAACGCTTACGAACTACTCTCAGAACCAGATCGGCGCGCTTTTGGGCAGAGATCACACCACTATCATCAATTCTATAGAAGTCTGCAAAAAGCAGATAATGAACGATCCCTCCTTTGAAAGGGAGATAAAAGAGCTTCAGTCCGAGATAAAAGACGGCTGATTCCACAGGCTGTGGATAAAAAACCCGTCATCCGGGTGTGGAGAACCGCTCACCTGTTGACCGTTATGTGCAGATCCCGGTGAATCCGGCGTTGATATCGCCGAAAATCATAAAACCGTGATTGAATACCGTACCTTATTTCCACAAAACCGGCATTTGCGGCAACAGACAACACAACGGAAATTCAACAGCAAAAAAGTCACAGAAAAGGCTTTTCAAAAAGGCGATCGCGGGTTTTCCACCGTATCCACCGCACCTACTATTACTTCAACTATTCCAGACTATCCTATCCTGTATATACGCGCGAAGCGCGAAGAAAAAACAATCCACAGCTTTGCACGTTGTGCAAATCTTTTATGCGAAAGGAATTTCACAAAATGAAGGTCGTATTTGAAAAGGCGGAGCTTATTGCCGCCATTACCCCGGCGATGGGCGCCATATCCTCGAGAAGAGACAATCCGATACTTGAATGCCTCAAGCTTACGGCGACGTCCGAGGGCTGCCGCATTACCACTTACGATAACGAAAAGGGCTTCAACGTAGACTGCAAAGCCGACGTGATCGAAGAGGGCAGCTGCCTTCTCAACGCTCAGAGATTTTTCGGAATGGTAAAGAACATGCCGTCTGACATTACCTTCGAGTGCGGTAAAAACATGGTGGCAACTCTTACAAGCGAGATGTCTCAGTATGAGATCCAGTACCAGGATCCGAAGCTTTATCCGAACATTGCCGAGATCAGCGGACGTCAGAGCTTTACTCTGAAGCAGAGCCAGCTCCGCGACGTTATAACTCAGACTATGTTTGCCATTGCCGAGAACAACGACAGACTTCAGCTCAACGGCGCGTTTTTCACCGTTGACAACGGATATATCCACGTAGTAGCGCTCGACGGTCTGAGATTCGCCGAGAGGATGATAAAAGACGAAGAGATAATAAAGACTAATATAGAAGTCGCGGCGGATACAGAGGTACAGTTCATCATACCGAAAAAATCTCTTATAGAGGTCATAAAGCTGCTTGAAGATCCGGACGAAAAGATAACCGTTGTAAAAGCGAGAAGACACGTGATGTTCCGCGTAAAGAACATAACCTTCCACACTGCGCTCATAGACGGCGATTATATCCAGTACAAGCGTTTCATCCCGAAAAACGAGACGACGACGGCTGTAGTGAGCACGGCGAAGCTCCGCGAGAGTCTTGAACGCGCACTGTTCATCACCGAATATAAAGAAGCCGGAAGACTCAAATCCCCGGTCAAGCTCAATTTCTATGACGGTATGCTCAACGTATCCTCTATCTCCTCTTCAAACAGGATGAGCGACGACATTCCCGCCGAGAAGACCGGCGCAGATCTTGAAATAGGCTTCAACTGCCGTATGCTTCTCGACACGTTCCGCGTACTCGAATGCGAAAAAATAAAGCTCAAACTGACGACTTCTCTTTCCGCCATGGCGATGACGCCGGTAGACGATGACGACGATTCGTTCCTCTACTTCACTTTCCCGACGAGGATCGCGGAGGGCTATTAAAAATTGAAGCTTCTGTGCTGCGGTATCAGGGATCTGCGGAACATAGCAGACGCGCGTCTTGAATTCACGGACGGGCTGAATCTTATCCGCGGAAACAACGCCCAGGGAAAAACGACCGTGCTTGAAGCGATATATTTCTTCGCCCGCGGAAAATCGTTCCGTACGAATAAAGAGGCGGAATTCATATCCTTCGACTCGGAAACGTGCGGTGTTTCGATAAAATACGCCGACAGAATCCGCGAAAACACGATGGAATGCAGATACAGTAAAAGCGAGAACAGAAAGCTTTTCAAAAACGGCGTGCAGATAAACCGCACGTCCGATTTCATCGGCAGCTTCCGCGCCGTGCTTTTCACGCCGGACCATCTTTCGCTGATAAAAAACGCCGCGTCGGACAGAAGACTTTTTCTTGACGTCGCTCTTTCGCAGATCACGCCCGGGTATATCAACCGGGTAAAGACCTACAACAATCTGCTGACGCAGAGAAACGCGCTTTTAAAAGACAGACGCGCCGAGGACGGCGAATACAGGATCCTTTTCGAGACGCTTGCGGAGCAGATGGCGCCTGTCGCCGCGGCGATAACCGTCACACGGCGGCGTTACTGCGAAAAGCTTGACGGATACGTCAGATCGTATTTCGAGCAGATGACGGGCGGCGCCGAGCAGATAAAGACCGTATACGAGTCGTGTGCGAGCCAGGATAAGGAAGCGCTTAACGATACGGACGCCGTAAAAGAGCTGTACCGCGCGAAATTCACGGACAACCTTTCCCGTGAGATATACATGAAAACGTCGCTCTACGGGCCTCAGAAGGACGATATCGACATACAGCTGAACGGCTACTCCTCGCGCCGCTTCTGCTCGCAGGGACAGCAGAGGAGCCTTGCGATAGCGATGAAGCTCGCCGAGGGCGATATAAGCAACGAGTCGACGGGTGAATATCCCGTGTATCTGTTAGACGACATTTCCGGTGAGCTTGACAGTAAAAGAAACGGATTTTTCATGTCGCAGTTAGGTGACAGACAGATCCTCATAACGTCCTGCAGCATGAAAAACAGCAAGAAGTTCAACAACGTTATAACGATGAAAAACGGGGAGGCGGTGCGCTGATGTATCTGCACGCCGGACGCGACACGGTGATAAGAGAAAAAAAGATCATCGCCGTGTTCGATCTCGATATGGCATCACAAAACAAAGACACGCTCGATTTTCTGCGGCGCGCGGAAAAAGAGGGCAGGATAATAAACGTGACGGACGAGCTGCCGAAGGCGTTCATCCTCACGGACGACGGTAAAATTTATTTCACTCAGCTGTCCGCACAGACGCTGATGGGCAGAATCTGAAGAAACGGATGAGAAAAAATGGCTGATCAGATCACAAACGAATACAACGAAGAACAAATACAGGTGCTGAAAGGACTCGAAGCGGTCCGCGTGCGCCCCGGTATGTATATCGGCACCACGTCGACGAACGGTCTTCACCACCTTGTAAACGAGATCGTGGACAACTCTATCGACGAGGCGATGGCGGGCTACTGCGACACGATCGAGGTTACGCTTCATAAGGACGGCTCATGCTCCGTGCGCGACAACGGACGCGGCATCCCCTCCGGAATAAACGCCGATACGGGACGCCCCACGCTCGAGGTCGTTTTCACGGTGCTTCACGCCGGCGGTAAATTCGGCGGCGGCGGATACAAGATATCCGGCGGTCTGCACGGCGTCGGCGCCTCCGTCGTAAACGCGCTTTCCGAGTGGATGGAGGTCGAAAACCGTCACGGCGGAGTAAAAAGCTCCGAGAGATTCGAGCGCGGAAACGTCGCGCGCGATTTCAAAGTCGACGGCGACTGCGGCGGCGAACACGGTCTTTACGTGAGATTCAAGCCGGACGACACGATATTCGAAGACGTCGTATTCGATTATGAAAAGATCCTTAAAAGAATGCGCGAGCAGGCGTTTCTGAACGCCGGCATAAAGATAATAGTGACCGATCTGCGCACGGAAGAGCCTCTTACGGAGACTCTTCACTATGAGGGCGGTCTGCGCTCGTACGTCGAATACATCAACAGCCGCAAGCATACCGATCTGCTCCACGAGGACGTCATATATATCAAGGGTCAGAAGGGCGATATGACGGCTGAGATAGCGATGCAGTACAATACCGCGTACGACGAGACGATAATCAGCTTTGCAAACAACATGGCGACGATTGACGGCGGTATGCACGAGACCGGCTTCAAAACGGCGCTGACGAAGGTCACCACGGCGTACGCGAAGAAGATAAAGGTGCTGAAGGATAACGACAAGGACGTTTTCGACGGCGCCGACGTTCGCTCCGGTCTTGTCGCCGTGATATCCGTAAAGCTGCCCGACGCGCAGTTTGAAAGCCAGACCAAGGCGAAGCTCGGCAACTCCGAGGTAAGAACGCTCGTAAACAACATAGTAACGAACAAGCTCGAGGAGTTCTTTGAGGAAAACCCGGCGACGGCGCGGCTCATAATAGATAAGATCTACGACGAAAAATGCGCTCAGGAAAGGGCGAGACAGGCAAGAGACGAGTCGAGAAACAGAAAAGGCGCGCTCGAAAGCTTCTCGCTGCCCGGAAAGCTCGCGGACTGCCACGAAAGATCGGTCGACCTCACCGAGCTGTTCATAGTGGAGGGCGACTCCGCGGGAGGCTCCGCGAAGGACGGACGGAACAGCCGCTTCCAGGCTATACTGCCGCTTCGCGGTAAGATACTGAACGTGGAAAAATCGCGTCTCGACAAGGTGTACGCGAACCAGTCCGTGCTGCCGATAATACAGTCGCTCGGATGCGGGATAGGCCCTGATTTCGATATAAACAAGCTCAGATACGGAAAGATAATAATAATGGCGGATGCCGACGTCGACGGCTCGCACATAAGGATACTCCTGCTCACGTTCTTCTACCGCTTCATGCGCGGACTGATAGAGGGGGGACACGTATACTCCGCAATGCCGCCCCTTTATAAGATCGTAAAGGGAAAGAACATATATTACGCTTATAACGACGCCGACCGCGACAGGATAATCGCCGAAATAGGCGGAGCCGGACGCGTTGACAGATACAAAGGTCTCGGCGAGATGGATAAGGACCAGCTGTGGGAGACGACAATGGACCCCGAGCGCAGGACGATAGTGAGAATGACGATAGAAGACGCGATGCAGTGTGACGAGATCTTCTCGGCGCTGATGGGCGATAAAGTCGATCCCCGCCGCGAATTCATCGAACAGAACGCAAAATTCGTGGAGAATATCGACGTATAACTACCTTCCCCTTTTGGGGAAGGGGGACCGCTTGCGGTGGATGAGGCGAACATCTCTTCCGCCATTTAAAACTGTATCCGCTTACAGCATATGAGTCGAACGACCGCTTGCGGTGGATGAGGCGAACATCTCTTCCGCCATTTAAAACTGTATCCGCTTACAGCATATGAGTCGAACCACTTATCTCCTTTTAAAGAACAGAGCCCGCTCTCATTAAACAAACCGTCCAAACCTCCGACAAATCACAACATATACATTATGTCCTACAACTACAACAAAAATCTCGTCACGTGCTCTCAATCCCTGAGAAAAAACATGACGCCTGAAGAAAAACAAATATGGTATAACTTTCTTAAAAGATTGCCGTATACGGTAAACAGACAGAAAGTGATCGGAAACTATATCGTCGATTTTTATATCGCGGAAAAAAGAACGGTCATCGAGATCGACGGAATCCAGCATAAAACCGAGGAAAACGAAAAAAAAGACAGAGAAAGAGACGCGGATCTGAACAGACTCGGCATTCAGGTGCTGCGTTACTCAAACAAAGCCGTAAACACGTCGTTCGTTAAGGTCTGCGGCGATATTCTTGCAAAAACCGGGCTGACGGTGAATGATCTGAAACCTGCGGTACGCGGGAAAGGGTGAGGATGGATAAAGAGGTGTTCGCCTCATCCACCGCAAGCGGTCCCCCTTCCCCAAGAGGGGAAGGTAGATCGCCTCATCCACCGCAAGCGGTCCCCCTTCCCCAAAAGGGGAAGGTAGATCGCCTCATCCACCGCAAGCGGTCCCCCTTCCCCAAAAGGGGAAGGTAGATCGCCTCATACACGGTAAGCGATGCACTTTATAAAGTGAAAATGGCGTTCGCCTCATCCACCGCAAGCGGTCCCCCTTCCCCAAAAGGGGAAGGTTATAAGGAAATAATTTAGAAAAGGCAGAAAAAACGTGAAGAAAAACTACGACAACAACGAAAATATCGAATACCCGAATCAGAAGATAATCGAGACGATCATAGAAAAGGAAGTCAAAAAATCCTTCCTTGAGTATTCTATGTCCGTCATCGTGGACAGGGCTCTGCCAGACGTGCGCGACGGCTTGAAGCCCGTGCACAGGCGTATCCTTTATTCGATGTACGAAAAGAACTACACGAGCGACCGCCCCACGGTCAAATCCGCGAAGGTCGTCGGCGACGTGCTTGGTTCTTACCATCCTCACGGCGACAGCTCCGTTTACGACGCGATGGTACGTCTTGCGCAGCCGTTTTCTCTGCGTTATCCTCTTGTTTTCGGTCAGGGCAACTTCGGCAACGTTGACGGTGACGGCGCCGCCGCCTACCGTTATACCGAGGCGAGGCTTGAAAAGCTCGCGAACGAGATGGTCGCCGATATCGACAAGGACGTCATCGACTTCACGCCGAACTTTGACAACACCCTCAAGGAGCCGACCGTTTTGCCGTCGCGCTTCCCGAACATCCTCGTCAACGGCTCGATAGGCATAGCCGTCGGTATGGCGACGAACATCCCGCCGCACAACATGAACGAGGTCATAGACGGCACGGTCTATCTGATAGACAATCCGGACGCTTCGGTCGAGGAGCTGATGCAGTTCATCAAAGGCCCCGACTTTCCGACCTACGGCACCATCCACGGCACCTCCGGCATAAAGCGCGCCTACATGACGGGCAAGGGCAAGATCACCGTGCGCGCAAAATGCGAGATCATAGAAAACAAGCACCGCATCGAGGTCTATGAGATCCCGTATCAGGTCAACAAAGCGATGCTTGTCGAAAGCATAGCCGAGCTTGTAAAATCGAAGCGTATCGAGGGCATCACCGCCCTGCGCGACGAATCCGACCGCCGCGGCATGAAGATAGTCATCGAATACCGCCGCGACGTCAACCCCCAGATCCTTCTGAACCAGCTTTACAGATTCACCCAGCTTCAGGACACCTGCGCCGTCAATATGCTCATGCTCGTAAACGGCGAGCCGAAGGTCCTCGGTCTTAAAGACATCCTCCGTTACTACATAGAGTATCAGGAGCAGATAATCAGAAGAAGAACGGTCTATGAGCTTGACCGCGCGAAAAAGAGGGCTCACATCCTCGAGGGTCTGAAGATCGCCATCCTTAACATTGACGAGGTCATCCGCATAATCCGCGCGTCCAAATCCATCCCCGACGCGAAGGAACAGCTGATGGCGGCGTTCGGGCTTGACGACGTTCAGGCTCAGGCGATAGTCGATATGCAGCTCGGCAGACTGTCGAATCTCGAAACGATAAAGATAGAAGAGGAGCTTGACAGGCTTCTTGAAAGGATCGCCGAGCTTGAAGGCATTCTCGCCGACGAGAGCAAGGTGCTCGAGATAATCAAGACCGAGCTGATCCAGATAAAGGATAAATTCGGCGACGCCCGCCGCACCGGCATCGAGGAGGACGAGGACGAGATAATCGACGAGGATCTGATCGAGCGCGGCGTATGCGTCATAACGATGACTCACGCCGGATATTTCAAGCGCAGATCCGTATCCGAATACAACGCCCAGAGACGCGGCGGCAAGGGCAACCGCGCCACGGCGACGAAGGACGAGGATTTCGTTGAACGCGTCGTAGTTTCCGGCACTCACGATCACGTAATGTTTTTCACCAACACCGGCAAGGTTTTCGTGAAAAAGGCGTATAATATCACCGAGGCGGGAGCTAACGCCAAGGGCACGAACGTCGTCAACCTGCTTGAAGTCGAAAAGGACGAAAAGATCACCGCGTTCTTCCCCGTCACGTCATTTGAACAGGAAGGATACCTGTTCATGGTGACGAAGAACGGCACGGTCAAGAAAACGCCGCTTTCCGAATTCGAATATCAGAGAAAGACCGGCAAACGCGCGCTTTCTCTTGACGAGGGCAACGAGCTTTTGTCCGTCCATCTGACGAGCGGCGACGATAAGATCATAGTCGCGAGCAGATCCGGACTCTGCGTCTGCTTTGACGAGCAGAACGTTCGCTCCATGGGACGCACGGCGTCCGGCGTACGCGGCATAAGACTGGCTGACGGCGACGAGGTCTGCGGATCTGCGGTCGTACAGGAGGGCAGGATGCTCGCCACGGTCACCGAAAACGGCTTCGGCAAACGTACTCCGTTTGACGAATACTCCGTACACGGCAGAGGCGGCAAGGGTATGAAATGTCATAACGTGAACGAAAAGACTGGCGCGCTCGCCGGAATCGCCTCCGTATCCGAGGACGAGGACGTGCTCCTTATCTCGGATGGCGGCACCATGATCAGATTCAACGCGGATCAGATCAGGATAACCGGCCGCTCGGCGTCCGGCGTCACGCTTATGAAGCCGAAGGAGGGCGAGCATATAGTAAACCTCGCATGCGTCGCCCGTGAAGAAAAAGAAACGGTTGCAGATGAAGAAAATAAATAAATACGTCGCGGTCTCGGTGATAGCCGCAGTTCTTATCGCAGCGTTCTCCTTTATACTTATAGCGTACGACAGGGGAGTGTTCGAGCTGCCTTTCATTAAAAGATTCGATACGGATACGGCGCCGCAGGGCACGACAACGGAGCCGTACGGACCGGAGGAGCCGGGCACCGGTACGGGTGATCAGACGGACGAAACGGATGAAAACATCACGACGGGACAAAGCGGAGAGGATCCGTCGCAGTTCGACGTGTTCGATAAGCTGCACGATACGTACAAAACCGTCTCGGGCAGAGATATAACGGCGACGGAGGAGACGTTCGATCCTGAAACGATGACGCTGTGGCGTCTCGACAACGTGACTCTGCCGTATAAGGACAACTCCGACGATATCGTGATAAGAACAAAATATCTGATGTCGGTAAAAGACGGACTCAGAGTATATACGGCGACGGCCGTGCCGGAGATCCGGCGCGCGGCGGACGTGTATATGGGTCTGCTCGTCGTATCCGATAACGGAAATCTCACGCTGTACGACGGCTCGGGCAAGCCCGTGCTCACGTACGAGGGAGAAGAGCCGCTCAGATTCCCGTACGAGAGGGACGAAGAAAACAGACCGCTTTTCATGATCAAAGATACGTATTACGTGATAGAGGACGGACAGCTTGTCGAGTCCGGTTACGACGCGCGCGACAACCGCGGACTTTATTTCAACTATCCCGCGTCGTTCGGACGCGCGCCTGACCAGTACAGACCGTTCCGTTCGGGAGATCTGTACGGCATAAGGGACACGGACGGAGACAGACTCAGATCCGCGATATACAAGGAAGCGTACGGCTACAGCGAGGGTCTCGGACTTGTCAACTACCCGATCACGAAGAGCGGAGTGCTGACGGACGACTATAACTACCTGAACGAGAACGGCAAGGTGGTTATAGAGAATTTCTACCCGGTCGGCGCAAAGGACGAAGGCGGTATCGGCGCGATCTATTTTGACGGCGGATACGTGATGGTGAGAAGCATAAAATACCATCCGCTGAAAAAACCGCCGGTGGTCGAAGAGGACAGGGAGATCATAATCGATACGAGAGGCAGAGAATTCGAGCTGCCGGAGGGTTATGAGGTCGTGAACTATTCGGATCAGAGGATCCTCGTAAAGCATAACGGAAAATACGGGTTCTACGCCGTAAAAGGCGCGTGGATAACGGACGCTGTGTACACGTACGCCAAACCGTATTATGAAGGACTCGCCGTTGTTGGAGACGCAAGAGAAAAAGGCGTCATAGATATGGACGGAAACTTCGTGATCCCGCCGTCGTATTCCCAGATATCAGTCTGCTCAGGAGGAATAATAGTCTGCTGGTCGGATTATACGGGATATGAGGTATATATAAAGGCTGCAAAATAAAAAAGCGCTTTGAAACAGTTAATAAAAGCCGGCAGAGATAAGGAAACGTATCCTTATTCCTGCCGGTTTTCCCGTCGTCCCGAGCGAAGCGAACTACCTTCCCCTCTTGGGGAAGGGGGACCGCTTGCGGTGGATGAGGCGATTTACTTTCCCCTTTTGGGGAAGTGGGACCGTGCTCTGCACGGTGGATGAGGCGATCTACCTTGTTCCGGCGCTGCCCCCCATAAAGGCGAAAACAGCCGTTAAGTTATCAGTTATCAGTTATCAGTTATGAGTTATGAGCGCTCCGCGCCCCATCAATTCACGAAATTGATGGAGGGGAAAAGGGGGTTTGGGGGTTATGAGGGGTGGGACCCCCCAAGGCGTAGAAGCCGCAGAGCACGTACGGTCGGAGCCGCCGCGTCTTGTCATTCTGAGCGAAGCGAAGGATCTCCTTCGATTACTGCTGCACACAGAGTCATGCCGCCGCGCAAACCGCGTTCCGGGGCTGCCCCCCCACCAGCCCGGAACGCGATGATCCGGCAGAGCCGGATCATAAAGGCGAAAACAGCCGTT
>CACWOQ010000082.1 GCA_902762505.1 uncultured Ruminococcus sp.
ATCAACTCTGTAAGTTGATGGGGCGCGGAAAAACGCGCGGAGCGCTCATAACTGATAACTGATAACTTAAACGGCTGTTTTCGCCTTTATGATCCGGCTCTGCCGGATCATCGCGTTCCGGGCTGTGGGGGGTCAGCCCCGGAACGCGGTTCGCGCGGCGGTACGGTTTGATGTGCGGCGGTGATCGAAGGAGATCCTTCGCTTCGCTCAGAATGACAAGACGCGGCGGCTCCGACCGTACGTGCTCTGCGGCTTCTAAGCTCTTGGGGGGCCCACCCCTCATAACCCCCAAACCCCCTTACCCCTCCCACAACTCCGAGAGAGTTGAGGGGGCGCGAGTCTCCGAGTGAAGTTTTACGGAGCTTGATTGAATCCCCGCTTGCGGTACCCGAAGAAGTCTTCGCGGCGCTGCCGCGCCTACGCTCGACTTATTCGACCGCGGCGCCTTCCTCGCCTTGCTCCTCCCGCCACCGGCGGCGCAAGGCTCGTCATCCACTTGCGGTACCCGAAGAAGTCTTCGCGGCGCTGCCGCGCCCGCGCTCGACTTATTCGACCGCTGCGCCTTCCTCGCCTTGCTTCATCCGCCACCGGCGGCGCAAGGCTCGTCACCCGCTTGCGGTACCCGAAGAAGTCTTCGCGGCGCTGCCGCGCCCATGCTCGACTTATTCGACCGCTGCGCCTTCCTCGCCTTGCTCCTCCTGCCACCGGCGGCGCAAGGCTCGTCACCCCCCAAACCCCCTGTTCCCCTCCCATCTCCGATGGGGCTCGCGGCCGGCCTGTGGGGGTCGGCGCCCTCGGCGGTCCGTTTCCAAAAGCCCCAAATGATATTTGGGGGGATGGCGGGGTTTGGGGTGGATAAGGGGGGAGGGAAACACCAAGAGCGCCGAGGTACGAGGCGCACGGAACGTCCCGCAGTAGGGGTTCCCCGCCGCGAACTGGAGAGCGGTGGGGGTTCCCGTAGGGACTCCGAAACTATTCACTATTCACTCTTACCTATTACCTGCGCCTCCGTCCTATGGTCAAAAAAGCCAATAGCATTGGTGTTGGTGCCGGGATTCCCGTAGAGGTTCCGAATCGTGAATTCCTGATTCCGGAACGTTTTTTCAACTTTTTTCACTTTCCCTATTGACAAATCGTTTTTTGCGTGGTATAATGCATTGCCACAATAAAGCAGGACTCCCGTCCTCACCTTGAGTGTCCTTTATGACGCCGGGTCAATAAAGCGCGTTTTTGACGTGTTTTCAGGACGGGGATCACCCGTCTTTTTTGTGCAAATAAACCGGGAGGTGCGCTAAAATCAGCACGACTAAAGATAACACCCTGATAAACGACGATATCAACCTTGCCTCCGTCAGACTTATCGACGAAGACGGCAAGCCGCTCGGCATCGTCACTTCGGACCGGGCGAAAGAGCTCGCGTACGAAAAGAACCTGGACCTCGTCCTCATCGCCCCGCAGGCGGATCCGCCCGTATGCCGCATCATGGACTACGGCAAATTCCGTTTTGACAAGATCAAAAAGGAAAAGGAATCCCGCAAAAAACAGCAGAGTGCGGAGACGAAACAGATCCAGCTGTCCATCGTTATCGGAGACAACGACTTCAACACCAAGCTCAATCACGCCAACAGGTTTTTGAAGAACGGTGACAAGGTCCGCGTCATAGTAAGATTCAGAAGCAGACAGATCCAGCACAAGGATCTCGGCTACGCGATCATCGAAAGATTCGCCGCCGGCTGTGCTGAAAACGGCGCCTGCGACAAGCCTCCGGTGGAGGAGGGCAGGAACCTTTCCGCCCTTATCGTACCGCTCAAGCCCGAGCAGAAAAAAGCGAAGGCTGAGCCCAAGCAGGAAAATAATTAAATCACAAAGAGGAGCAATACAATGGGAAAGATCAAAACGCATAAGGCGTCAGCGAAAAGATTCAGCCTTACCGGTACCGGCAAGGTAAAGATCAATCATACAAACCGCCGTCACAAACTCGGACTTAAAGCGACCAAGCGCAAGAGAGACCTCCGCAAGCAGGGATATCTTGACGAATCGTTTGCAAGAAACGTCAGAAAAATGATCAACGGTTAAGGAGGCAGTAGAAAATGGCAAGAGTAAAAGGCGCATTGGCCACACGTAAAAGAAGAAATAACATACTGAAGGCTGCCAAGGGTTACTGGGGTGCTAAATCCAAGCACTTCAAGATGGCGAAGCAGCAGGTATTAAAAAGCGGCAACTATGCTTTCACCGGCAGAAAGCTGAAGAAGAGAGATTTCAGAAGACTCTGGATCGCAAGGATCTCCGCCGAGGCGAAGAACAACGGAATGAACTATTCCACCCTTATGAACGGTCTGAAGCTCGCGGGCGTAACGCTCAACCGCAAGATGCTTTCTGAACTCGCAATATCCGACAAAGCGGCGTTCGCTTCTCTCTGCGAGAAGGCGAAGGCGGCAAGAGCCTGACTTTGAATAAATCAAGAAACTGTCACTTATAAGCGACAGTTTCTTCCGTTTTGAAAAGGAGTCGAAAAAGTGCGCATTACAAGCAGGAACAACGCCGTGATCTCATCATCGTCCGCTCTGCTCGATAAGAAGTACCGGGACAGGGAAGGGCGCTTTCTGCTCCACGGAAAAAAGCTCGCTGACGAGGCGTTATCCTCGGGGATCCGCATCGTCCGCGTTTTCGCCGTGCCGGAGCTTGAGCGGTACGCCGAAGGGCTTTCCTCCGCGTCGGGCGCCGCGCTTTATATAACGGAGCCGCACGTTTTCGAAAAACTGACCGATCAGCGCGCGCCCGAGGGCGTCTGCGTTGAAGCGGAGATACCGGAGCGCAAATTTGATCCGCGCCCCGGTTCATTTATCCTCGTCTGCGACAGGCTGTCCGACCCCGGCAACCTCGGCTCGGTCCTCCGTTCGGCGAGGGCGTTCGGCGCCGGCGGCGTCGTTCTGTCCGCCGGCTGCGCGGATCTTTATTCACCCAAGGTACAGCGCGGCGCGATGGGCGCGGGGCTGTGCGGCGGGATCGTGACCGGCGCCGATACCGCGTCCGTGATACGCGAGCTGCGTGAAAAAGGCTTCAGGACCTACGCCGCCGCGCTTCACACCGACGCCGTCAGGCTTTCAGACGCCGATCTTTCGGGCAGCTGCGCCGTTGTTATAGGAAACGAGGGCAGCGGGCTCGATCCCGAAACCGTCGGGCTTGCTGACAGGGCGCTTTTCATCGAAATGGAACCGTCCTGCGAGTCGCTGAACGCAGCCGTCGCCGCGTCGGTGATAATGTACCGCCGCTATACGGGTGGCTGACATGGCTTATTCGGACGTTTTATACGGCATCTGGCTGTCGCTCCGGTATCCCGCGGGCGACCCGACGCCCGGCAGACTGCTGAAAAGTCTGCGATCCGCACGCGCCGTGTATTCGGCGGACAGGGAGCTGCTGTATTCGCTCGGGTTTTCGGCGAAGGAGGTGAGACCTCTTTCCGCAAAGAGTCTGGAGCAGGCGGAAAGGACAGCGACCGCGTGCGCTTCAAAAGGTATCGAGGTGATACAGTATCACGACCCCGGCTATCCGGTCCAGTTTTTGCAGACGGAGACGCCTCCGGCGGTGATATACTGCCGCGGCAGACTTCCGTCGTTTGATTCCGAACTGCTCATTTCCGCCGTCGGCACGAGACGGATGAGTGACACGGGGCGTCTCAACGCTCACAAGCTCTGCTTCGATCTCGCGTCCGCCGGCGCCGTCATCGTGTCGGGCTTTGCGCGGGGGATAGATTCGATGTGTCACGAGGGATGCCTTGACGGCGGAGGCGAGACGGTAGCCGTGCTCGGCTGCGGCTGCGACGTCATATATCCTCCCGAAAATTCATATCTTTACGGCGCCGTGATGGATCACGGAGCTGTCATATCTGAGTTTCCTCCGGGCGAGGAGCCGAAGGCTGAGAATTTTCCCGTGAGAAACAGGCTGATCGCTGCGCTCGGCGCGGCGACGGTCGTAGTGGAGGCCGGCATCGGCAGCGGAGCGCTTATCACGGCGGACCGCGCCGCCGCCCTCGGAAGGACCGTATACGCCGTTCCCGGACCGATAAACACGCCGTCCGCCAAGGGCTCGAACCTGCTTCTGAAACGCGGAGCCGCGCTCTGCACCGGGGCTGAGGACATACTCTCGGAATACGAGCTGTCGTTCCCGGATAAAATAAGGATCGAGCGGATCACTGAAAAAAGATACTTCATCGGCGATTATTCGGAAAAGAGCACCGGTGAAAACGAGGCGGAGCGCGCCGTCGCCAACACGGGCGCGGAGATCGCCGGAATGAAAATCAGCCGCGCGTCGGAGCTTGAAGGGCTTTCGCGCAGCCTCTATGAGACGCTTCTCAGAGACGGAGCGCGCTCGCCGGAGGAACTGTGCGGCAGCGGCGGCGATATGTCGAACGTCGTATATACGCTGACTCTGCTTGAAATAAGCGGCTACGTGACGGCGCTGCCCGGCGGCAAATACGCAGTTAAATAAAGATGCGTCGATCGCATCATTCTTGAAGGTATAAATATGTCAAATCTGGTAATTATTGAGTCTCCCGGTAAGACGAGAGCGCTTGAAAACTATCTCGGCAAGGGCTACAAGGTCGTGGCGTCGATCGGCCACGTGAGAGACCTGCCGAAAAGCGCGCTGGGAGTTGATATAGAACACGGCTTTGCCGCGAAATACGTGAACATAAGGGAAAAGACGGAGCTTTGCAATACTCTGCGCAATGAGGCGCGCAAGGCTGACGTCGTATACCTTGCGACCGACCCCGACCGTGAGGGAGAGGCGATCTCGTGGCATCTTCTCTCTGTCATAGACGTGCCGGAGACGAAGATACGCCGCGTCACGTTCAATGAAATAACAAAAAACGCAGTACAGGCGGGCATGGCGTCGCCGCGCGGGATAGATATGGATCTCGTGAATTCTCAGCAGACGCGCCGCATCCTCGACAGGATCGTCGGATACAAGCTCAGCCCGTTTTTGTGGCACACGGTCCGCTCAGGACTGTCAGCCGGGCGCGTGCAGTCGGTTGCGACGAGGATCGTCGTCGACCGTGAGAACGAGATAAGAAGCTTTGTGCCGGAGGAGTACTGGAAAATAGACGCCCTGCTTTCGACGTCCGCCGGCAAGGAGTTTTCCGCGCACTATTACGGGAAAAACGGAGAAAAAGCGGAGCTTCACGACAAGCAGTCCGCGGACGTGGTGTATGAAGGCTCTCAGAAGGAAAAATTCGTCGTCACAAGCGTCAAAAAGAGCACCAAAACGCGTTCGCCGCAGCCGCCTTTCACGACGTCAACGATGCTTCAGGACGCGTCGCGCAAGCTGAATTTCAGATCGGCAAAGACTATGAAGATCGCGCAGGAGCTTTACGAGGGCGTCGATCTCGGGCCCGAACACGGCGGATCGCAGGGCCTTATAACGTATATGAGAACGGACTCCGTGCGTATATCCGACGAAGCCGTCGCCGCGGTACGCGCGCTGATAGGAGCGGAGTACGGAGACAGATATCTGCCCGGAAAGCCGAGAGTTTTCAAGACGAAGGCTTCGGCGCAGGACGCGCACGAGGCGATCAGACCTTCTCACGTTGAAAACAGACCGGACGACATAAAGCAGTATCTTTCCGCGGATCAGTATAAGCTTTACAGGCTGATCTGGGAGCGCTTCGTCGCGTGTCAGATGGAGGCGGCGACGTTCGACGTCGTCAACGCCGTGATAAACGCGGGCGAATACGAATACCGCGCGTCCGGCAGTACGCCGAAATTCAAGGGATATCTGGCGCTTTACGAGGAGAGCACGGACAACGCGAAGGAGAAGGAGGAGAAGCTTCCTCCGCTTTCCGAGGGCGAGGTTCTGACGCTGCTCAAGCTCAGCCCGGAACAGAAATTCACCGAGCCGCCTCCCAGATATACCGAGGCGTCGCTCATGAAATATCTTGAAGAGCAGGGGATCGGACGTCCGAGTACGATCACGCCTACGATAACGACGATAATATCGCGCGGATACGTAAGCCGCGAAGGAAAAACGCTTGCGGCGACGGAGCTCGGCGAGCTGACCGTCGATCTGATGAAGGACAACTTCCCGGATATAATCGATATACGATTCACCGCCGGAATGGAAAACAAGCTCGACGATATTGCGAGCGGCAAGACGACGATGGAAAAGGTCCTTGAAGGCTTCTGGTCTTCATTCTCGAAGGATCTTGAAAAAGCCGAGAAGAAGGCGGACGGACACAAGGGCGAATACGTCGAGCATACGGATATCGTGTGCGACAAATGCGGCGCGAAGATGATAGTCAAAAGCGGCAGATTCGGAAAATTCGCCGCCTGCCCGAATTACCCCGAGTGCAAAAACACGGTCAAGCTCGACAAAAACGGCAAGCCCGTTGTAAAACGCGAGCGGAAGGAACCGGAAAAAACGGATAAGATCTGCGACAAATGCGGCGGAGCGATGGTCCTGCGCCGCGGCAAATACGGCGATTTCTACGCCTGTGAGAACTTCCCGAAGTGCAGAAACACGATGCCGGTGGAACGCACGGCGACGGCGCCCTGCCCGGTGTGCGGAAAGGACGTCGTGGCGAAGCGTTCGAAAAACGGCGTGTTCTACGCGTGCACGGGATATCCCGAATGCAAGTTCGCAACGTCGTACGCGCCGACGGCGGATAAATGTCCCGAATGCGGAAAAGCCCTGTTCGAAAAAAAGACGGGAGAGCGCGTCTGCCTGAACGCGGAGTGCCCCGCGTGTAAGAGCAAGAGGTAAAAATAGACGTTAAACCGGTGAAGGCGTTTCTTCACGTCAGCAAGCGATCATCAGCGTAACGTGCGTTATCGCAGCCGTGTGTTATCTGATGCTCCCCGTTTTCACGGTTAACGTGCGGACCGGGCGTATAAGCAGGTAAATAACGTAAGATAAGCAAAACGGCGGACGCTGATCCGCCGTTTTTTGATTCGGAAAAAGCGGCTCGACCGGACGTGCCCTGCGGCTTCATCGTCGGGGGAGTCCCACCCCTCAAAACTCCCCCTGACCCCCTCTTATCCCCTCCATCAACTCAGTCAGTTGATGGGGCACGCGGTAAACGGCAGAGGATTCATGATCCGGCTCTGCCGGATCATCGCGTTCCGGGCTGGTGGGGGGGCAGCACCGGAACAAGGTAGATCGCCTCATCCACCGCAAGCGATTCACTTTATAAAGGTGAAAATGGCGTTCGCCTCATCCACCGCAAGCGGT
>CACWOQ010000083.1 GCA_902762505.1 uncultured Ruminococcus sp.
TCGCCTTGCTTCATCCGCCACCGGCGGCGCAAGGCTCGTCATCCCCCCTCTTACCCTCCCTCAACTCTGTAAGTTGATGGGGCGCGGAAAAATGCGCGGAGCGCTCATAACTCATAACTGATAACTGATAACTTAAACGGCTGTTTTCGCCTTTATGGGGGCAGCACCGGAACAAGGTAGATCGCCTCATCCACCGCAAGCGGTCCCCCTTCCCCAAAAGGGGAAGGTAGTTCGCTGCTCTCAGGATGACGTTAACTTGACGGCGCGTCCGGGGGCGTACGGCTGAGCGGAGAAAAACCGGCAGGGACCGTCCTGCCGGTTTTTTATTCGATTTCGAATCCACGTCTGTACAGCGCGGAGAGCGCCGCGGCTTTTGTTTTCCCGGACGCGAGCTGTTCCCGAACGAATTCTTTTGCTTTTGCGTTGAAGTCGATGCCGCCGCACAGAGATCTTACGTACCGCACCGCTTCCTCGGAAAACTCCTTCCGTTTCACGTACTCTTCGATGTACGACGGACCGTAATACTTTTCGTACAGTTTTTCGACCGTCCGGCGCGCGAGCCGCTCCTCGTTGAGAAAGCCCTCCGCCGAAAGTCTTGCGAGCGCCGCGCTTACGGCAGATGCGTCGAACCCCTTTTCCGACAGCCGTCTTGAAAGCTCGCCCGGCGTCTTGTCCGACGCCGAAAGCAGTCTTACCGCCGCCGCGTAGGCGTCAGGATCATTCATCGTCCGCGTTTATGTCGAGCGCGCCGGTGTTGAGGATGTACGCGTCCTCGTCCGCCTCGTCGTCCTCGCCTATATCAAACGAACCCGTTTCAAGCTCTACCGCCTCGGCGTTCGCTTTTATCTTTTCCTCGATCTCCTTCATCACGTCGGGATGTTCTTCGAGGTACTTTCTCGCGTTGTCGCGGCCCTGCGCGAGGCGCTCGCCGTTGTACGAGAAGAAAGAGCCGCTTTTTTCGATAATGTCGAGGTCCACGCCTATATCGAGTATCTCGCCGGATTTTGCGATGCCCTTGCCGTATATGATCTCGAATTCAGCCTGCTTGAAAGGCGGCGCGACTTTGTTTTTGACGACCTTGCAGCGCGTCTTGTTTCCGACCATCTCGCCGGAGCTCTTCAGCTGTTCCGTCTTTCTTACGTCTATTCTCACGGACGAATAGAATTTCAGCGCGCGGCCGCCGGGAGTCGTCTCCGGGTTGCCGTACATAACGCCGACCTTTTCACGCAGCTGGTTGATGAACACCACCACGCAGTTCGTCTTTGACGCTATTCCGGAGAGTTTGCGCAGCGCCTGCGACATGAGCCTTGCCTGAAGTCCGACGTGAGCCGCGCCCATCTCGCCGTCTATTTCCGCCTGCGGAACGAGCGCCGCGACGGAGTCGATGACGACTATGTCGATCGCGCCGGAACGGATCAGCGCTTCGGTTATTTCGAGCGCCTGCTCGCCGGAGTCCGGCTGGGAAACGAGAAGCTGATCTATATCGACGCCGAGGTTGCGCGCGTAGATCGGATCGAGCGCGTGCTCCGCGTCGATGAACGCCGCTGTTCCGCCGAGCTTCTGCGCCTCGGCGACCATGTGCAGCGCCACCGTGGTCTTACCGGAGGATTCCGGACCGAATATCTCTATGACGCGTCCTCTCGGAACGCCGCCTACGCCGAGCGCGAGGTCGAGCGTGAGTGAGCCCGTCGGTATCGCGGATATCTTCATCTGAGTGTTTGAGCCGAGCTTCATGATCGAGCCCTTGCCGTATTTCTTCTCGATACCGGAGATCGAAGTGAGAAGAGCCTTCTTCTTGTCGTCTGCGGAAACGGGTAATTCCTGTTCGGGAGCCTTTTTTGCTTTTGCCATGTATCTGACCTGACCTTTCAATATAGTTGTGATTTATGATACGGGGAGAGCGGCGAGCCGCAATCGAACGAATGTTCGTTTTTCTCCATTATACACTTGTTTTCGACGTTTGTCAAGTGGTTTTGCGGAAAAAGCGCAAAAAAACGAACAAACGTTTTATTTTTTGCCGTCCGTGCCGATAAGAGAAGAGAGCTGATCGCCTATGCGGCGAAGCTCGCCGGCGACCCGCGCCCTGCCTCGCTCGGTGGTATACCAGCTGTCGGGGCCTATCCCGAAGCCGGGTACCGGCGTCACGCCGATAACGGCGTCCGGAAATTCGTTTTGATAATACGTATACGCCCGTCTCGCGTGAAACGCCTTGCAGACGAGTATCGCGGAGGAAACACAGATCCCGCGCGCCTTCAGCAGCTCAGCCGTGAATCTCGCGTTCTGATACGTGTATTCAGCCCGGTCCTCGCAGATGACGGCTTCCTCCGGAACGCCGTTCTTTTTCAGCACGTCGAGGTAGAACTCAGCCTCCGTCGCGTAGTCGCCGGCGTATACGTCGGTCTTGTACGCAAGTCCTTTGAATCTGCCGAGCTGTTTTCCGTACCTGCCGGAAACGGCTATCAGAGGCGCTTTTCCGTCTTTGTAAAGCTCCGCCGCTTTTTCCGGCAGCGCGGGATCCGAGCCGCCCGGCAGAAATATGACGTCAGCCCTTTCAACGTCGGAGCTTATGAATATAAAATCCGTGATATCTTTTATAAGGTCCATTATTTCTTCTTCCTTTTGACCGCCTGAGCGCCCTTGTCCGAAAGATACGAAACCGTGCCGTCGTCGATCTCGGGGTCGGCTGAATACCTGACGCGCTCGTATGCGGCGATAAGCGCGTCGTCGCGCGCGTCGGCTCCGCCGAGTTTTTCACGCGCCTGCCTCGCCGTGTCCGCCGGGACGATCCCCGCGCCGGAATCGTTTCCGTTTTTTATGCGTTCCGCGTATAAAAACCGTACTTTTTCGCCGTTTTGACGCAGAGAAGACCATTTGATCCGGGCGTCCGCGTGTTTTTTTCGGTCGTTTTGCGATTCCGACGTCATATCTGTCTGCTCGTCCTCGCCTCCGAAATACGCGTATTTCGGCTTCATGTCGAGCAGACGGCGGAGTTTTTCCTCCGCGGCTTTGAAAAACGCTTTGAGCTTTGTTTTGATCTTCGACTGCTTTTTCGGTTTTTCTTGTCGGAAATGTCTTTTGTAAAGCAGAAATACGGCGCGTACGAAGAATACCGCCGTGACGGCGTACGATGCGTATATGCCCTGAAGAACGTACCGCAGCTTTTCGCTGCCGTAGATCAGGGCGGCGGCGACGCCGAGCGATATCATTACCGCCGCCGATATGATAAGGACGGTGAACTGCGGATCTCGGACGGCGGCTTTGAGTTTACGCTTCATATACTACCTCCCCGTCGCCGTCACCGTTACGGTGCAGCCGCGCTTTTCGTAACCGCGGATCAGTCTCGCGTGCTCGGGCAAAAGCTCCGGCGTCATTATGAAAACGTCGGCGTCTCTTACGTTCGGCATACAGCGGGACAAAAGCGCGGAAAACGACATGTCGCAGTCGAATATCCTCGCCGCTGCCATTTCGCGCAGAAGCGGTATAAGAGCCGTTTTGCCGGAGGACGGAAGCGTCAGTATCGGGCTCTTGCCCTCGCCGCCGCAGTTGGCGGCAAAGCCGACGCGGTAACCGGAATCGAGCGCGTGTTTGACGACGGAGGCGGCAAACGACAGAGCTCCCTCCATAACGGTCTCAAAACGGTCGACCGGTATTGGATCGACCGGCTGTGAAATGTCGAGAAAGATCATGAAAAGCCTGCCGGAGCAGAAATCGCGCTCGTTTACCTTGATACGGCTGCCGCCGGTCCTCGCCGTCGCTTTGAAGTTTATTGAGTTGAACGGGTCGCCCGGAGCCATATCTCTGATGCCGGAGACGCTGAACGGGTCCGATATGAGGCGGCGGAGAGTCGTCACGTCGCCCTGAAGCGTGTTTTTCGGCATGACCGCGTCCCGGAGCCCGGAGGGCTTCGGATAGACGTAAAGCTTCGCATCGGTCGAAAGGTACACGGGCTCGCCTGCGACGAAAACAGACGCCGTGCCGAGCTCGTATACGCCGCGCTTTTTCGCCGTGAGACGGCGCTTGCGGATGACGGTCTTCTTCGGGCCGAGATTGAAGCGGCTTATGAAGTACTGCATATCGTCCTCGTGAAGCCCGGTATAGCCGTGGAGCGCAAGCTCGGAATACACGTACGCCTCAACGTCGACCATGAAAAGCGGCAGAACGGTGGGGTTCGTGATCTTTTCGTACAGATCGCAGACGTCGCCTTCGAAAACGCCGTCCGACGAGAAATATCTTTCGTATCTCAGCCGGCTTATCTGATACCGCCGCAGAGCGCGCAGCCCGCGGACGGCGAGAACGGTTAGAAGTATGATCAGAACGGCGGACAGACCGAACCCGAGAACAAACTCGAGGATCCGTTCACTGCCGCGGCTCATGACGTCGCTCACGCGGTCTATCGCATCGGATATGACGTCCGTCATTTCAGTTTATAGGCGGACGGATCCTCCGTCGGAGCCGGAGTTCTCGAAAGAGCGGATAAAACGGCTTCTTTGGCAGAGCCGCGCCTCATGGAGTAGGCGGCTGACATAACGAGCCTGTGGGAGAGAACGACGGGGGCGCATTCCTTGACGTCGTCGGGGAGAAGATGATCTCCGCCCCTCATCGCGGCGACGCATTTCGATACCGATAAAAGCGCCTGAGCCGCGCGCGGGCTGGCGCCGAGCTCAACGCCGTCCGCGTGACGGGTCGCGGCGCAGACGTCGGCTACGTATTCATAAAGCACGTCCGAGACGTAAACGCCGTCAAGCTCTGCGCGTGCGGAAAGCACGTCGTCCGCGGAAGCCACGGCGGACAGCACCGGCGCTTCGGATCTTTTATCGTAACGGCGCAGGATGTCGACTGTCTCGGCTCTTCCGGGAAGCCCGGTGGATACGGAGACGAGAAAACGGTCGAGCTGCGCTTCGGGAAGCTCGTAGACGCCGGACGATTCTATCGGGTTTTGAGTCGCTATGACCATAAAGGGCTCGTCCAGACGGTGAAGCTCGCCGTCGACTGTGACCTGATGCTCAGCCATGCACTCGAGCATGCCCGCCTGCGTCTTCGGCGTCGCGCGGTTTATCTCGTCAGCCATGACGATGTTTGCAAAAACGGGACCGGGAAGAAACTCGAATTCCTGCGTTTTCATGTTGAAATAACGGATGCCGGTCACGTCGGACGGCATAAGGTCCGGCGTGAACTGTATGCGCGAAAACGAAAGGGACAGAGAAGAGGCAAGGGACTTTGTAAGAAGCGTCTTGCCCGTACCCGGAACGTCGGTTATCACGGCGTGACCGCCGCAGATGAGCGCAGCCGTGAGAAATTTGACTGCTTCATCACGCCCTATAACGGCTAAAGCGATGTTTTTTCTCAGTTTTTCGTACAGATTTTTTATTTTTTCCATATCAAACAAAAAGTAAAGGTCCTGATCGGACAAAGAGCGTCAGTCGTAGAACCCGTACGACGTGAAAAGCTTTTCGTATTCGCGCAACTTCGCCTCGCGGGATTTGTAATCCGGCAGGACCGCGGCGACCTGCGCGTAAAAATTTTCGTTGTGATTGCGGAATCTGATATGCGACAGCTCGTGAACGACGACGTAGTCAACGCATTCCTCGTCCGTCATCATGAGCATATAGGCGTAGTTTATCCTGTTGCCGCCTTTTCCGCCGCAGGACCCCCAGCGGGTCTTCGCACCGGTGAGCTTCGGCTGCGGAGGCTGCGGCAGCTTCATGACAGCCGCCCAGTACGCCGTTTTGGCGGAAAGGTATTTTTTTCCGACAGACTTGAAAAACAGGGACAGAGCGTTGACCGACGCCGGTCCGTCAGCGTTTTCCGGCAAAACGAAGCGTTCTCCGTCATAGCCGACGCGTCCGTCCGCCGTACGGACGACGGGAAACGGACGTCCGAGGTAGTAAACGCGATCGAGCGGCTTGCGCTCCGAAAGAGACGAGCTGTGCTTTTTGATCCATTCCGCACGCTCGGAAAGAAGCTCTTTTATCCTCGCGCGGCTCGTACCGCGCGGCGCGTGGACGACAACGGAGCCGTCGCGCTTTACCTGTATGCTTATCGTTTTTCTGTCGGAGTATACGACGGTCTCGTTCATTTCGAGGTCTTTTCTTCCTGTATCTCCTTAAGCTCGGCGAGAAACGTCTCAACGTCGCGGAATTCACGGTATACGGACGCGAATCTGACGTAGGCGATATCGTCTATGTCCTTGAGCCTTTCCATGACGAATTTGCCGATCTGCTCGGACGCGATCTCTTTTTTGCCGGTAGCCTTGGCGGCGTTTTCGACGTCGCGTACGAGATTTTCGATCTGAGCCGACGACACGGGGCGCTTGTGGCACGATTTGAGGATACCGTTTCTCAGCTTTTCGCGCGAGAATACCTGACGCGATTTATCTTTTTTGATGACCATGAGAGGGGTGGACTCCGCCGTCTCAAAGGTGAAGAATTTGTTGCCGCACTCGGAGCAGAAACGCCTGCGTCTGATGCTCGCTCCGTTGTCGAACGGGCGCGAGTCGACGACTTTCGTTTCGGCGGCGTTGCAGTTGGGACATTTCATATATCATACCTTCCTTTGATGCAGTGTATCATATATTATTATACACACAATATCTTGTGTGTCAATAGGTTTTTTATCAATATAACGGCATTTTTTGAAATATGGGGTTGAAAATCCGGAAAAATTATAGTATAATGGAAAGGAAAACGCGGACGGGCCCTGAAAAGGCGGCTCCGACCGTACGTGCACAGCGACTTTTTTGCTCTTGGGGGTCCCACCCCTCAAAACCCCCAAACCCCCTTAATCCCCTCCATCAACTCTGTAAGTTGATGGGGCGCGGAAAAACGCGCGGAGCGCTCATAACTCATAACTGATAACTGATAACTGATAACTTAAACGGCTGTTTTCGCCT
>CACWOQ010000084.1 GCA_902762505.1 uncultured Ruminococcus sp.
ACCCGGAGATTCGCGCCCCCTCAACTCTCTCGGAGTTGTGGGAGGGGTAAGGGGGTTTGGGGGTTATGAGGGGTGGGACCCCCAAGAGCGTGGAAGCCGCCGGGCACGTCCGGCAGAGCCGCCGGATCGTGAGATAAGGACGGTAATAAAAAACCGGCTGAGACAAGGATCGTTCCTTGCCTCAACCGGTTTACGACTTTCATTAAGAACAATTCTGCGTTCAGTAGGCTTTTTTCAGTATTTCGCCGCCGGCAACGTAATATGCTTCTTTGCCGAACTCTTTTATTTTTACGGCGTAGCTGAGCGGCTCAAATTCTTCGTACGGTCCTTCATATGAAAAATTGCCGTCCATGTCTATGAAACCGGCGTATTTCACGTATCCGTCGTCGGTTTTCATTTCCAGACGAAAAGTCAGACAATCTGCTTTGATTATGCCGAACCCCACATAGTCAAGACGTGCATATTCAGGCTGCACAACGACGTTCATGTGCGCGTCAAGTAATCCGAAACAAGAATCAACAAACGGCTCCTTGTCTTCATATTCGTAGAATCTGTAGTACACGCTCGAAGGACGTACCCCGCTTGTAAGCTTTCGAAATCCCAAAAAATCTCCCTTATGCACGCCTCCGAGGGTATAGATGCTTGTTTTATCGCCGGACGTGAAAGCAATGAACAACTCGGCAGGATCACCTTTTTCATCGTTTACCGTTATTATTTCATAATCGAGGGCGGTCGGTTCCGCTTTGACCGATCCGTTGACCATCAGCCCGTATTGTATCTTGTTCGTCTTGTTCGAAACGATCGCACCGACGTATTTATTGCCGGTGTCGGGAATGATCTTCAGTATGAGATATACGTCTTTTTGCTTATACGTCGTCAGATATATGTATTTCAGTTCGCTTTGCGATCCGTTTGCGTCTCCGGTCGGAGATGACGGCGGCGCCTCGGTTTCGGGACCGCTGTTCCGTTCTGCCGTGCCGGATCCCGGGTCGTTTTCGTCCCCTGTTTCCGTCGCCGTACCCGGATCCGGGGAGCCTTCGTTTTCGTCCTCTGTTTCCGTCGCCGTACCCGGATCCGGGGAGCCTTCGGCTTCGTCCGAATGCTGCGGGGGCGCGGACGGCTCCGGCGCGTCGCAGGAGAACAGAGCGCCCGATAACAAAGCTGCGATCAAAAGTATTGCGATTTTTTTCATTCGTCATCCTCCCTGTCAGTTTTCGGCGTATTTGAATATACCGGTTTGCTTTTTTACTATTATACCATATTTTTTTTGGTTGTCAACAACAATTAAAAGATTCATAAGAATTTAACGCGGTCACTTGACAATCGGCGGCTGATGCTGTATACTGTACCAAAAAAAAACAGGGAATATGGCAATGCTGATAAGAAAAGCGAAGGAATCCGAGATCGAAAAGATCTGCGGGATATATGAGCGCGGCAGAGCGTTCATGCGCGGAGCCGGGAATGAAAAGCAGTGGGTCAACGGATATCCGGGCAGAGAAGACGTGATGAAGGATCTTGAGGACGGCACGCTTTACGTGCTCTGTGACGGGGATGAGATCGCCTGCGTGTTCTGCTGCATGACGGAGGAGGAGCCGACCTACGCAAAGATCCATGAAGGAAAATGGATCCGCGGCGGCGCGTATGCGACGGTGCACAGGATAGCCGTCTCGGACGAATACCGCGGAAAAGGCGCGGCGGGTCTGTGCTTCGATTTTGCGCTGTCGCTCTGCGGAAGCGTGCGCGCCGATACGCACCGCGACAATATACCGATGCAGAAGGCGCTTTTGAAAAACGGCTTCGAATACTGCGGTATAATATATCTGAAAAACGGCGACGAGAGGCTCGCATATCAGCGCGTTGCGAAGACGGAGACGGGCGAGCTGCTCGACGTGCTCGACTTTGACGGCAGACCTACCGGCAGATCCGTTCCGCGCGGCGACAAATTCGCCGACGGGGATTACAGGCACGTCGTCCATATCGTCGTGCTGTCGGACGACGGACGGATGCTCATACAGCAGAGGCAGTATTTCAAGTCCGGCTGGCCGGGACTCTGGGACGTCACCGTCGGAGGCGGCGTGCTCGCCGGCGAATCCGGCGGCGAGGCGGCGACGAGGGAGCTTTTTGAGGAAATAGGGCTTGAGAGGGATCTGACGGCAAAGCGTCCGTCGTTCCGTCTCAGCTTTGACCGCGGCTTTGACGATTTCTATATTTTCCGCGAAAACGTGGACACGGATAAGCTTCGCCTCCAGCCCGAAGAGGTGCGCGCCGTAAAATGGGCGGACTGCTCCGAGATCCTTTCAATGATAGACTCCGGCGAATTCATACCGTACAAAAAGGAATTCATCAGTCTGCTGTTCGTATGTACCGACGGCGGCATGCTCGACACGCCGAATCTTTGAATAAACCGGTGAGACCGCGCGTCTCACCTTTTTATATCCGCCTCCGTATAATAGTAGCAAAGGATAGATCAAAAGTAAATTATCGGAGGATGATATGTCAGATAACAGATCGTGTCCCTGCCGTGACACGGCGTATATAGACACAAACCGGATCTTCGACAGCTGCCGCGACAAGGACTGCTTTGAGGATACCGCCGTTTTCCTCACGGATTACGGCCGCGAGGTCGTCGAGCACTCGTCGAACGTCCGCTGCTGTCAGGCGGAGATCGCCGCGGCGGACGTCAGCGTCGACCCGGTCCCGTTCAATAACGGCTTTTACAGGATAGACGCGCGCATCTACGTCAGGATGACGTTTGAATGCTGCGTGAACATGAGCAACAGACAGATCGTGGAAGGGCTCTGCGTCTGTGACAAACGCACCGTCCTTTACGGCGGAGAGGGCGGAACGACCGTATTCAGATCGAGCCCCGAACAGGACGGCTTCTGCCCCGGCGCGCCGGATATACCGGAGAGCCCGGGCTGCGGCTGCGGAAGCCGCTCGCTGCCGACGGCGGTGCTGGAGGTGGCGGATCCGGTAGTGCTCGGAGCGAAGATAATCGAGCGCAAATGCCCTCATCACTGCCCCTGCCAGTCGGAGAGGGATATACCGAAAAACGTCGCCTCGCGCATAGGCGACCTGTCTCCGCTCGGAGACCGCAGGCTCGTCGTCTCGGTCGGGCTTTTCTCGGTGATAAGACTCGAACGACCCGCGCAGTATCTGCTTGACGCGGAGGTCCGTCCGGTGCCGGAGAAGGAATGCGATTTCACGGAGGCGGACGACGCCTGCACGGTGTTCCGCAACATGGAATTCCCGGTGTCGGAATTCAGCAACGAGCGCACGGACAAAAGAGACAGATGCTGAAAAAAGGGGCTGTAAAAAAATAGCCTCGCAAGGAAACAGAGACGATGACAATTAAGGTCAAAGTCTCTGTTTTTGTAATATTGAAGAAAATGACAAAATATACACAACACCAAAAAGCCAGTTGATGGTAGTTTCATTATACCACCATTCGGCTGTCTCTGTAAAGCGGCAGCCGTTTCTTTTATGTTAAAAATCACAGCAAACTTTTTCAGTCTGCTGTGATTCTTTTTTGGGGACTTTTTTTACAACCCCTTTTTTACGCGTAGTCGATTGAACAGCCCGTTTTCGTGTTAATTCTCTTCTATTCTTACTATTTCACCGTTTTCTATTCTGTAATAAGGATTTTCCGGATCTATTTCAATTTTGCCGTTGAACTGATCGAACGCAAGCCCTTCAATAAATTCGACGTTCTTTCCGAGTCGAATCGTTTCTGCTCCGCAGTTTGCAAACGCGCTGTTTTGGACAGTCGTAACAGACTCTGGTATATTCAGTTCTTTCAGATTGCTGCATTCGCTGAACATCTGCCACGTTATTTCGCTCAAACCTTCAGGAAGCTGCACGCTTTCGATCGCGGTACAACCGACAAACAAAGATGATCCTAATTGCGGTAATCCGTCCCAATCCTTGTTCGCAGGTATCACGACACTTATCAAGCCGGTACGCCAAAAGCATTCCGAATCAATCAGTTGAAGAGTGTCCGGCAACGTTATTTTTTTAAGATTGAAACAATACTGGAAGGCTTGAGAGCCTAATGATTCAAGCCCCTGCGGCAGGGTGATTTCAGTTATCATAAGACATTCGGAGAAAGCGGCGGCGCCTATTGTCTTAACGGTCCCCGGAATTTTTTCGATACGAAGTTTTTTGCAGCCGTAAAATGCTTCGCTGCATATTCTCTCAACAGTCTCAGGGAGAATGACCTTTTGCAGATTTTCACAGCCGTAGAATATCGCTTCGGGAATTTCTTTAAGATACTTCGGCAGCCTTACCTCTGTAAGGGTAGTATTGCCCCTGAACATATGAAGAGTGTGTTCAATATATATTACGGAATCGGGAAATTCAACATACTTAAGGCCTTTGACGTTCATGAACAGTTTCCAGTCATACCATCCAGATACGGATTTTACGGGATAGCCGTTATATTCCGCAGGTATTTCAATACTGCTGAAACTGCACGGATCGATACCTATGAGACGCGCGAATTTCCCGCTGCCGAACATTGAAACGGTCAGATTGCTTTCATCTTCCGAAGGATCGACAATCTCGAATTTCAGATAGTTTTCAATATCGTCCTGAACGGGCGCGGTCGTCTCGGGAACGGTCGTTTCGGGTGCGGTCGTTTCGGGTGCGGTCGTTTCGGGTGCGGTCGTTTCAGGCTCCGTCGTTTCGGGGGCGGACGCGCCGGGAACGGAATAAAGCCAGTCCGTCACAAACGTTCCGGAAACAAGACGTGCCGGACCGTCCGTACAGTCGAATACGGCGTTGTATTCCTTTGCTTGCCCGTCCGGCGCCGTGATCCGGAACACGACGGAGTAAACGCCGGTCTTATCCGTCCCGGTCACGGTCGCGCCGGCGGTATCTATCGCCGGCAGTACTGTCTCCGGGTCTGCGGCGCCGTATTTCGCCACGGTCAGGACGAGCCCGTCTTCGGTGATTACAAAGTATTCGCTCTGTTTTGCCGTGTTGTTTGCGATCGCGTCGCTTGACATGGAGGAGAAGTACGCGAGCCAGCCGTCCGCGTATTTGATATTCAAGGCCTGTTCTGTGCATATGGGGGCGTGCTCCGCGTCTTCAAGCGCGGATTTCGGGTAATATCCGAGCAGAGCCTTGTAGATCGCGTCGCCGGGGCCGTATTTCGGCTCGGCGCCGGTCTCGCTTCTTCTGTAATACGTGCGGGACGAGGCGTCGTATACGGCGGCGCCGTATTTCACCGAAAGGGACAGATCGAACAGCTCGGACAGCGAGCGGACGATCTTCTCCCGGTCTGTCTTCGCCTGATCGGCGTAGCCGTGAAAGCCCGCCGCATCGAGCACCTTCACAGAATACGGATACTTTTCACGGCACCCGGACTCCGTCTCATATTTCGCGTAGCTTATAAAGCCGTCCCTGTAATTCGTAAGCCAGTTCACGTGGCCCGACAGACCCTCGTTGTAACCTTCCCTGTATGCTTCGACGGAAATGTATTTCGTCGGATACGGTATGCTGTGCTGATCCGCGTACTCACCGTATTTTTCTTCCCATCTTTCACCGAGAAGAACGGAAAGAGAAGCGCTTATGAACGCCTTTTCACCGTCTGCTGTGCCGGCGGCGAAGTATTTTTTCAAAAGATAATCATAAGTCGGATCGTCCGCCGTCACACCGGGGAGGTGATATCCGGCGCCGGCGTCGTCAAGATCCCAGAGCTTTGCCCAGACCTGCGGCGTCACGCCTGAATTTACCGCGGTCCGCAGCGCGTCCTCGATACGTTCCCCGAGCGTCTCCGTGTGAACTTCGGTCGTCTCTTCGTCCGTTTCCGTATCCGTGCTTTCCGTATCCGTCGCCGGAGCCGTGCTTTCATCAGGCTCTGTGTCCGGCGGCACGGCGGTATCGGTCCCGGGCTCTGTCGCGGGTTCCGTATCGGTTATCCGGTCCGTTTCTGACCCTGTGAAAAGCGAGGAGACGGCTTCTCTCACCGGCTTTATAAAAACAAGGATGCCGATAATGAGGACCGACGCCGCCGCGGCGGCGAGCCATTTGAGAAGCGCGGGGCGGGACGACGGTCCGTGCTTTTCAAAAAGCTTTTCCATGGCGTCCGCGTGCTTTTCCGACGCCTGCCATACGTTATCCGGCTCCGTTGCGCGGTATTCGCGCACCCCGGCTTCAAGAAGTATATCCTTCAGAGTATATTTATGTTCCATATCCAGCCTCCTTCAGCTTTTTTGCGACTATCTGCTTTCCGCGGCTGAGCTGTACGCGTACCGTCGCCTCGCCGCGCTTCAGCATCCTCGCCGCTTCCTTCGGCGAATAGCCCATAACTGCGTTGAGATAAAGAGGAGCGCGGTACGTTTCGTCAAGCTGAAAGATCACGTTTACGGCGTATTCGAAAGCCTCGCGCCCCTCGACCTCGCCGGTCCACTCGCCGCCGTCCGAAACGTACTCCTCAACGTCTTCAAGGCTTACGTCCTTTTTCCTTTTTCTCAATATCATATACGCTTCGTTTTTCACCACGGTGAACAGATATCCGCAGATCAGATCATCGTCGTCCGCGTTCAGGTCTTTTATGCGGCGGGCGACGGAGACGAACGCGTTTTGCACCGCGTCCTCTGATCCGTAAACGTCGCCTAAGATCTTTTCAGCCGCGGAGTGATGCGCCCCCTGTCAAGTAGACAGTGAAAAAAACAAAAATATTTTGTGTGGAAATTCCACCCTGCTGCGCAGCAGGGTGGAATTTTTCACGCGGC
>CACWOQ010000085.1 GCA_902762505.1 uncultured Ruminococcus sp.
TGGACCCGGAACAAGGTAGATCGCCTCATACACGGTAAGCGATTCACTTTATAAAGGTGAAAATGGTGTTCGCCTCATCCACCGCAAGCGGTCCCCCTTTCCCAAAAGGGGAAGGTAACGGTCCCCCTTCCCCAAAAGGGGAAGGTAGTTCGCCTCATCCACCGCAAGCGGTCCCCCTTCCCCAAAAGGGGGAAGGTAGTTCGCTGCGCTCGGGATGACACGGCAAGCCCCGCTCGGGACGGCACGTAAGGTTTCCGCGGCGAGAAAACGGATTTTCAAAACTATATAAAAGCAGGCTGACAACGTCCGTTGTCAGCCTGCTTTGTATTTCGCCCCGGAACCGGGACGGTGTGTTACTGTTTGTTATCGCGCATGAACGCTTCGATCTCGTCGGGATCCTTTATGATCGCGCGGCTGAGCACCTCGCAGCCGTCCTCCGTGATAAGCAGGTCGTCCTCGATGCGGATGCCGATCTCTTCCTCATCGACGTAAAGACCGGGTTCGTCGCTTATGATCCAGCCGGGTTTGAGCGTGTCGCCCGCGAAATCGGCGTCGTGAACGTCTATTCCTATCACGTGGCTGACGCCGTGCATATAGTATTTGCCGACCTGCTCGACGTTTTCGATCATCCCGAGCTCTGTGAGCCCTTCTCCGAGCACCTTTTTGCAGAGATCGTTCAGATCCTTCAGCGTGACGCCGGGCTTCGCATATTCCGCGACCGCGCGGTTCGCCTTGAGCACGAGCTCATACAGCTGTCTCTGACGCGGAGAATATCTGCCGTTCACGGGATACGTGCGCGTGATATCGCTGCAGTAATTACCGTGCTTCGAGCCGAGGTCGAGCAGCAGCAGCTCTCCGTCGACGAGCGTCTTGCGGTTCGTGACGTAGTGCATCATGCATCCGTTCGCGCCGGAGCCGGCTATCGTATTGAACGCGAGCTTTTCCTCGCCGAGATAATGGCACGTATATTCGAAATTCGCCTGCGCCTGATACTCGGTCATGCCGGGCTTCAGCGTCTTCATCACGAATTCAAGCCCCTGACGCGTGACGTCTATCGCCTGCCGCGTCAGCGCGATCTCCTCTTCGTCCTTGACCTCGCGCAGAGGTACGCAGGCGGCGTGCAGATCGTGAAGCTCGACCGACGGGTATTTCTCCGTAAATTCCCTCGCCTTGATCAGATTGTAATCGGGCAGGTCGTCGTCTCCGCAGCGGTACGTGTCGAAATAAACGTGCTCGACGCGGCAGCGGCTCATGTATCTGCCGACGGTGCCGGGGATCGCGTCGATGTAGCGGACGTCGCTGATCCCGCTTATCTGCGTGCACTCGTCTTTTTTCGGCATTTTGCCGGTCCATCTTTCGGTGAACTCGTCCGTCTCCTCGATGAAGAGCGTTTCTCTCGTCTTGCCGTCGAATTTCGCGGCGAGGAAGCACATCCTCTCGCGCTCGAGCCCGGTCAGATAGAAGAACTGGCTGTTCACCTCGAAATTGTAATAACCGTCCTCGTTTCTGTGCAGCGGTATTCCGGCGTAGCTGATCACGAGCGTGTTATCCGGCAGCGCCGCGTATAAATTCTCTCTGTGTTGCTTTACAGACATATCAAAACCTCTATATCATTCTATTTGCGGGTACGCCCGCGATACGTATACTATCACAAATCTGTGAATATTTCAAGTGTCTCCGGCTCAGTTGCTGTTCGTCATTATGCTTTCGTTGAGCTCGTCCTCGTCTGTCTTCGGCTTGTCCTCTATCTCGGGGGAGAGAAGATAATCGAACAGATCCTCGCCTATCCTTGCGCGCGACCGTGCGACGTATTCGTGTTCTTTTTCCGTGTCCATCGCCATAAATGCGTAGTAGTCCGGCTTAGGTTCGCCGTTGTGGCGGATAAGACCGAGGTTCAGCCCGAATTCGCCCGGATTGTCTACGCTGCTGTGATGCGTGAACATATCCACCGTCTTCATATTTCTTGCCTTCATGTAAGCCAGCACGACGCCGGCTTCGCCGTCAAGCTCCGAGTGGCGCGCGAGAGGCCCCGTCATCGAGTTGAAGCCCTGCTCGCTGAATACTATGCGGCGCGGAGCTCCGTTGTAAAGGAATCTCTTCTGAGAAAGGAAGGATTCGAGCACCTCCATATTGCGGAAGGTTATATGCGGCGTGTTGTACGAGAAGGTCGCGGCGCGGTCATGCCAGAAGTCCGGCCAGAAAAGATTTTCCGGATAAGGATGATACGCGACGTTCCAGTCAAAATCGCCGTCCGCCGCGGTCTGCGCGGCGAGCTGTTCCACACAGTCCTTCGCCGTGTAGAATCTGAGAGGCGATCCGGGCGTGGCGATGCTCCAGTTGTTCGTCAGCGAGATATAGACTCTGAAATGACTGCAGTACTTGCGGCCTATCTGCCACGCGAGTCTCATCGCTTCGGAATATTCCGATATATATTCGGCGACGGTCATGTCGCCCGCGTTGCCCCAGATGCCCTGCTGGTCTATCTCGTTTCCGATTACAGCGCCTGCGGCTCTGCCGTATTTGCCGTCCGGCCTTGTGTAGCGTCTGACAAGGAATTCGACGAACGCCGCATAATACGCAACGCCGTCCTCGGTCTGCATATTGAACGCGCTGATCAGCGCGTTCGGATTCCGCTCGTCGTATTTCGGGTGAAGCACGGCGTCAAGAAGCGCGCGTTCGCCTCTGCTGCCGAAGCCCTTCGACGAATTGAGCAGTATGAAAGTGGAGTGATCGTACGCCTGCATATATCTGTCGAGCTGCTCGACCGCACGCGCTCTGAAATAGAACGTCCTGCCCTCACGGTTGAATTCTATATCTCCCTCCTCGGGCTGAAGCGTCATGAGTCCGGGAAGCCCGACGTCCGGTCTGCCCTGCTCGACCCGGAACATCTTCTTCTGAGTCTCGGGCGACGCGTTGATCGCCTTGATGTGCCTGTGGGACGGATACGGAGAGTTGTTTTCGGCTGTTTCCGCGGGTATGTCAGAAACGTACGTCTGACCGGGCACGCGGTCGAAGCCCTCGTAAACGGTGAAACGCGAGAAAAGAGAATCGTGTGCGCCGTCCGCCGAAAAACGCGGAAGCGTGATCACGCCGCCCTCGGCGCGCGTGCGCGTCATCGTAACGGTGGTGCCGCCGCGCGATACGGGCGTTTGTTCACGGACGGTCACGCTGCCGTCGCAGTCGGTTTTGATCAGGATAGTGTTTTTGCCGGCTGAGATCTTCAATATTTTCATGTTTTTTGCCTTCCTTTTTGGTTTTCGGCTCCGCCTGATATATAGTATCACAAAAACGCGCAATAATCAAGAGGAAAAGCAAATTTATCGGAAACTCCGGGGCAAAACGCAAAAACGCCGCCGCGGTATAGCCGCGACGGCGTTTGTCATGCGTTTATCAATACATTCCGCCCATGCCGCCTGCGGGTGCCGCGGGCGCGGGGTTTTCTTCCTTCTTGTCAGCCACGAGGGATTCCGTGGTGAGAACGGTGGAAGCGATGGAAGCGGCGTTCTGCAGCGCGGATCTGGTGACCTTCGTCGGGTCTACGATACCGGCGTCGACCATGTCGACGTACTTTTCGCTGTAAGCGTCGAAGCCGTAACCGATCTTGCGGGATGCGAAGATCTTGTCAACTATGACGGAGCCTTCGAAGCCGGCGTTCTCGGCGATCTGGCGTACGGGAGCCTCAAGCGCTTTGAGGACTATGTTCACGCCGACCTTTTCGTCGCCGTCGACGGTCTTGAGCAGGGCCTTGACCGCGGGGATCGCGTTCAGGTACGCCGTGCCGCCGCCCGCTACGATGCCTTCTTCAACGGCGGCCTTCGTCGCGTTGAGAGCGTCCTCGATGCGGAGCTTCTTTTCCTTCATTTCGACTTCCGTCGCCGCGCCGACCTTGATGACGGCTACGCCGCCGGCAAGCTTCGCCAGTCTTTCCTGGAGCTTTTCACGGTCGAAATCGGAGGTGGTCGTCTCGATGGCGGCTCTGATCTGGTTTACACGCGCCTTGATCTGATCCTTGTCGCCCGCGCCGTCAACAATGATCGTGTTGTCCTTGTTGACCTTGACCTGTCTCGCGTGGCCGAGCTGGTCGAGCGTGGTCTCGGAAAGCTCAAGTCCGAGCTCGGAGCTGATGACCTCGCCGCCGGTGAGGATGGCGATGTCGCGGAGCATTTCCTTACGTCTGTCGCCGAAGCCCGGAGCCTTGACGGCTACGCAGTTGAACGTGCCTCTCAGCTTGTTGAGGATAAGCGTCGTAAGAGCCTCGCCCTCGACGTCCTCGGCGATGATGAGCAGCTTCGCGCCGGTCTTGACGATCTGTTCGAGCAGCGGGAGTATTTCCTGAATGTTGGATATCTTTTTATCGGTGATGAGGATGTTAGCGTCGTCGAGGACTGCTTCCATCTTGTCGGTGTCGGTCGCCATGTACGGGGAGATGTAGCCGCGGTCGAACTGCATGCCTTCGACTACCTCGGAATACGTCTCGGCGGACTTGGATTCTTCAACGGTGATAACGCCGTCGGAGGTGACTTTTTCCATAGCGTCGGCTATGAGCGTGCCGATATGTTCGTCGCCGGAGGAAACGGTGCCGACTCTCGCAATGTCCTTCTTGCCGTTAACGGACTTGGAGTTTGCGATTATGGCTTTGACGGCCTCGTCTGCGGCTTTGGATATGCCCTTGCGTACGACCATCGGGTTGGCGCCGGCGGCTACGTTCTTCATACCTTCCTTGATGAGAGCCTGCGCGAGCAGGGTGGCGGTGGTCGTGCCGTCGCCCGCGGCGTCGTTCGTCTTCGTAGCGACTTCCTTTACGAGCTGAGCGCCCATATTTTCAAAAGCGTCCTCAAGCTCGATTTCCTTGGCTATCGTAACGCCGTCGTTCGTGATCAGCGGAGCGCCGTATTTCTTGTCAAGGACTACGTTTCTGCCCTTCGGACCGAGGGTGATTTTTACGGTATCGGCAAGCTTGTCGACACCCTTCTGCAGAGCTTCTCTCGCCTCTGCGCCGTAAATGATCTCTTTTGCCATGATTGGATTACCTCTTTTCTTATTCTACCGTTGCGAGTATGTCGCCGACTCTTACGACGGTGTATTCCTCACCGTCACACTTGACTTCGGTGCCGCTGTATTTTGAGAAAATAACGCGTTCGCCGGGCTTTACCGTCATAACGACTTCCTTGCCGTCCACGATCCCGCCGGGGCCGACGGCTATAACTTCAGCAATCTGGGGCTTTTCCTTCGCGGAACCCGCGAGGATTATGCCGCTTTTCGTTGTTTCCTCCGCCTCGACCATCTTGAGAACGACGCGGTCGGATAAAGGTTTGAGTTTCATATTTGTATCCTCCTAAGAAAAATCTTTTCAAGTGGTTGGCACTCTTGATGTCCGAGTGCCAACCAACATCACATATTATATCGCTCTTTTTGCAAAAATCAAGCCTTTTTCGCAGATTTAACAAATGTTTAACAATTGCCGGACGGGGCGCCGCCGTCACTTTTTAATATTGTCTGTATAAAATTAAAACCAATCATAAAAACGTCTTGACATTTTGAAAAAACCGTGATAGAATTTTTACAAACCCCCGGACGGGGAACTATAAAGGAGAAAGAAAATGAAAAAAGTCTTTTCAATTGTTCTCGCTGCAATGATGGTCGCGCTGCTTTGCGTGTCCGCGTCCGCCGCACAGAACACGAACCACATCTTTGACTTTTCCGAACTGACTGAAGATGAAAGCGCGTACGTAATAGGCGGCTGGACCTGTGTCGATACCACCGGACTTACCGCTCTCGGTTATCAGCTTGACGGCGGCGACACCGTCTGGGCTGTAACGAAGTGCGACGAAGTGAGAGCCGACAATACCGCCAGCGTCAAGGGCGAAAACTCCTGCTACAGAGACACTGCTCTTGAGGGAGCTCTTCTCCAATACGGTCTGACGAACGGTCTCGGCTACGGCGAATTCTACGGCTACCGTATATACCTGTCCATTGACCTTACCAAGGTCCAGAAGGGCGACCACAGCATCGCCATTGTCGGTAAGTTCGCAGACGATACCGAAATATCCGTTATCAGAGACGAAGTCGTCGACTTTACGAAGACCGTAGATCCGAAGGCTGACGATCCCGCCACCGATGCGCCTGCTACCCAGCCGACACAGCCCGATCCCACACCCTCCAACCCCGATACCGCTGACGTATCCGTCATAGCCATCGCCGCCGTAGCGTGCGTAGCTCTTGCCGGAGCGGTCGTATCCAAGAAGGTAAGATAAGGCTTTTATGCAAAAAAACCGCCGCGCGGCGGTTTTTTTGTTTTTCTGCGCCGTATCGGACGGATACCGGCAGAACAGACGACGCGCTTTACGCCGGATTTTTCATATATATGTAAAAAAATGCACGTGCCGGACCTTTCCGCTCGTTGAATTTGCACAACAATTTGTGAAAATCTATTGACAAAGTCTGAAAATAATGGTATCATTCATACGTGGAACCCCTCCGTGAGAGAGGGAGAGAATAAAAAAGGAGAAAGAGATGAAAAAATTACTTTCCATCGTCATTGTGATCACAATGATTTCGACGCTTATCGCCGGAACGGTGACCACTAACGCTGTCATTGAATCCACCGAACTCGAGCTCGGCGCGGAATTCGCTCCCGCCGATATCAACAACGCCATCGAGATGCGCGGATTCACTGCGTCGCCCGACGGAAAATACGTCTACGGCGGATTCCTGCAG
>CACWOQ010000086.1 GCA_902762505.1 uncultured Ruminococcus sp.
GTCGAGCACGGGCGCGGCAGCGCCGCGAAGACTTCTTCGGGTACCGCAAGCGGGGATTCAATCAGGCTCCGTAAAGCTTCGCCCGGAGACTCGCGCCCCATCAACTCTCTCGGAGTTGTGGGAGGGGTAAGGGGGTTTGGGGGTTATGAGGGGTGGGGACCCCCAAGAGCGTAAAAGCCGCCGGGCACGTTCGTTCGAGCCGCCGCGGTCAGTTCTTCAATGAATGTATCGGCGCGGGGATCCTGCCGCCGCGCGCTATGAACTTTGCGGGGCTGACCGTACTTATCTTCATCACCGGCGTCTGTCCGAGAAGTCCGCCGAAGCTGACGCTGTCGCCGGCTTTCTTCCCGTACGCCGGGATCACTCTTACAGCCGTTGTCTTTGTGTTTGCGACTCCTATGGAGATCTCGTCGGCGATCAGCGCGCTTATGACGTCCTCCGCGGTGTCGCCGGGGACCGCTATCATATCGAGCCCCACGGAGCAGACAGCCGTCATCGCCTCGAGCTTTTCGATGCTCAGAGCGCCGGATGCCGCCGCCTCGATCATACCGGCGTCCTCGGAGACCGGGATGAACGCGCCGGACAGTCCGCCGACGTGAGACGAAGCCATGACGCCGCCCTTTTTCACGGCGTCGTTCAGAAGCGCGAGCGCAGCCGTCGTTCCGCAGCCGCCGCAGACGTCAAGTCCCATATCCTCGAGTATCCTTGCGACCGAGTCGCCGACCGCGGGCGTGGGAGCGAGCGACAGATCCACTATTCCGAACGGCACGTCGAGCCGTCTCGACGCCTCGCGCGCGACCAGCTGACCCATACGCGTTATCTTGAAAGCCGTGCGTTTGATGACCTCGGCAAGCTCGGAAAAATCGCAGTCGCCGGCTCTTTCGATCGCCGACGAAACAACGCCGGGACCGGACACGCCGACGTTGATCACGCACTCCGCCTCACCGGTACCGTGAAAAGCGCCCGCCATGAAGGGATTGTCCTCCGGCACGTTTGCGAACACCACGAACTTTGCGCAGCCTATACAGTCGTTTTCACGCGTGAGATACGCGGTCTTTTTTATTATTTTACCCATCATCGCCACGGCGTCCATGTTTATGCCCGCCTTTGTCGACGCTACGTTTACGGACGAGCAGACCTTGCCCGTGACCGACAGCGCCTCTGGGATGGATTCGATAAGTCTTCTGTCCGCGCCGGTAAAGCCCTTCTGTACGAGAGCGCCGTAGCCGCCTATGAAGTTTATTCCGAGCGTATCGGCGGCACGGTCGAGCGCGCGTGCAATTTCGACGTAATCATCCGATGAGTAAACGCCGCCTATGAGCGAGACGGGGGTGACGGATACGCGTTTGTTTATGATCGGTATCCCGTATTCCTTCTCTATCTGCTCCGCCGTCGGCACGAGTCTGCCCGCCGAACGCGTTATTTTGTCGTATACGCGCTCCGCCGTTTTTTCAGGATCGTCCGACGCGCAGTCGAGCAGAGATATGCCCATGGTGACCGTTCTTATGTCAAGGTTCTCCTCCTTGACCATGTTTATCGTTTCGAGTATATCCTTAGTATTTATCATATTCAGATCCTGTGCATTGAATCGAAGACGTCCTCGTGCATCGTACGCACGTCGAGACCGTTCTTTTTGCCGAGATCGTCGAGGATATCGACGAATGAGGTGAACGGCACGGTCAGCGAATCGATATCGACGACCATGATCATGGCAAAATATTCGGACATGACGGACTGCGATATATCCACGATGTTCGCGTGGTATTCCGAGCAGACGGCGCTCACCTTTGCGATGATGCCGACGCTGTCCCGTCCGACTACGGTGATTACAGCTTTCATAATATACTCCGTGTGATATGATTTTTCCCATTATACCAAAATTAAATGAACATTTCAACCCTTTTGACATTGACTTTTGTCTGTTTTTGTGGTATTATAAAATATCATATACAAGGAGACCGGACATATGAACGATCAGGAACAGTCTACGAATTTTGCCGAATATTCTTATGAAAAAGCCGTAACCAAAAAAGACAAGCTCGACCGCTGCCTTTACGTGGCAGGCGTCGTGATCGTTATGATACTGCCGATACTTATCGCGGTATTCCTGCACGTTTACTTCATTATGTACATAATGCCTCTCGTGCTTATAATCGGGGTCCCTCTCGCAAAATTCTTCTTCAGATATCTGCAGAACGAGTACAGATACACCGTTGACAGAAGCGCGTTCAAAATGGAGCTCATACACGGCAAAGCGAAGCCGAAGGTCCTTTTCGAGTGCGATGCGAAGGATATGGAAGCCGTTGTCCCGGCGACAGCCGAAAACCGTGCGAAATTCAACGAGCGTGACTTCGACCGTGTCGGCAGATGCTGGGTCAGCGAAAGCAGCCCCGACCTTTATCTGCTCACGTACAAGGACGGGAGCGGCAAAAGATGCCTCGTTTATTTCGAGGGCTGCAAAAAAGCTCTGCGCATACTCAACTATTATAACAAAAACGTCGATCTGTCGGCGGACCTCAGGCATTAAACGCAAAAGCCTCTCATATGATTTACAAAAACATACGGGAGGCTTTTATGAAAAAAACGATTTGCGTTCTTCTGATCATCACGGCTCTGCTCTGCTCCTGCGGCAGGCCCGCCGGTCCGGAATCGCTTCTGAGCGCGCTTGACGATCCGTTCGAGGCGGACGCCGCCGTATCAGACGGAGAAGACGTCTACCGTCTGCACGTCGTAAGAAACGCGTCCGGCGGCACGGTATTCACGTTCACGGAGCCGGCGCAGCTGTCCGGTATAAGCTACAGCTTCGACGGGGACGGTGCGAAGATAGTATACAAGGATCTGTCCGTTCCGTACGGAGACGGAGCCGACAGACTGTCCCGCGGCGCCGCCGTGTGGAACGGTCTCATATCCGGCGGCGAGGGCTTCACGGCTAAAAAAGCCGACGGAGGCGTCGTCTGCTCAAACGGAGAACGCAGGATCTTATTCAGGGACGGTGTCCCGGTGCTGATAAGCTCCGGCGATATAACGATATCATTTACCGAATACAGGAAAACAAATGACAAACCATCCGAAGGTACTGGCGCGGATCTCGCGCCGGGCGCTTGAAAACAACTACAAAATCATACAGGCTCACACGAAAAAGCCGCAGATCTGCGTCGTCAAAGCGGACTGCTACGGTCACGGCGTCGAATGCGCCGGCGTATTCTACGACTGCGGATGCCGTGTTTTCGCCGTTTCCGGCACGGATGAGGCTCTCGTCCTGCGCGATTTCTTCAACGGATACGGCGCGCATCCGGATATTCTGATATTCGGATACGTCAATCCGTCGGACGTGCCGGAGCTTATCGAAGCGGACGTCATCTGCGCCGTGTTCAGCCTTGAGTTCGCACGGCTCTGCGCCGGCTGCGTCCCGGACGGGGAGCGTCTGCGCGTCCATATCAAGATAAACAGCGGTATGAACAGGATCGGCTTTTCACCGGATCAGCTTGACGAAGCTTTTGAGGCGGCGTCATTGCCGCAGCTTTCCGTCGAAGGCATATTCACTCACTTCGCCTGCGCAGACGAGCCGTCCGAGGAGCCTACTCTCGAGCAGATCTCACGCTTTGACCGCGCGCTTTCGTATCTGCGCGGACGCGGCGTCGACTTCAGGACGGTGCACGCGTACAACAGCGCCGCCGGCATACGCTTCGAGCCGAAATACGACGCCGTCAGATCCGGTATAGTTTTATACGGTCTCTGCCCGTCGGACTGCTGCGGCTACGAAGGGCTCATCCCCGCGATGCAGCTGATAACATACGTCGCTCAGGTGCATACTCTCGCCCGCGGCGAGCGAGTTTCGTACGGATGGGAATTCGAAGCGGATCACGATATGACGCTTGCGACTCTTCCGATCGGCTACGCCGACGGATACATAAGAGCGTATAAAAACGGTTACGCCGTGATAAACGGGAAACGCGCGCCGATCGTCGGGCGCATATGCATGGACCAGCTCATGGTCGACGTATCCGGTATCGACGGCGTCAGATGCGGAGACGAGGCTCTGATGATGGGCGGAGACGGAATATCCGCCGATGAGCTCGCCGCTTTAGCGAACACGATAAACTACGAGGTAACGTGCCTTATATCAAAGCGCGTGGGAAGGAAGCTTGTATGAAAAGGATCATACCGCTGCTTTTATGCGCGGTCCTGCTTCTCTGCTCATGCAGACGCGGGCCGGAGCCTTCCGATACCGTCATAACCGCGCCGGTCACCGACGTGTCGACCGGGATATCGATCGACACGGACCTGCTCTTCACCGCCGCCGGATTCCGGCGCGTGCACGACGACTCGCTCGACGCCGACTGGATAATCCCCGAGGGCGCGTCCGGTCTTTACGCACGTATCCTCGTATACGGCGACGCGATCTCTCTGCGCTGCGTACTTGAAGGCGGAGGCGATCTGTCGGTCGACGGCAAAACATACGAAATAACGAACGGCGACGTTTTAGCGGACGGCGATCTTTTATCCGCTCTGCGCTCCGTCGCGGCGGGCGGTGCGGCTACGGCGGCGTCAAGACCCGTGACGGACGGCGAGGCGGAGCTGCTCAAAACTACTCTGAGACTGTACGACGCCGCGCTCGGTGCAAATTACATAATAGACACGGAACAGAGATCCGGACTTGAAACTTCGTGTTACGGCGACGGCGAGGCGATATACGACGGTGGAAAATACACCGTCAGATTTCCCGCGTCGTTTGAGATCAAAAGCGACGGCGGCGCCGTCACCCTGCTCTCCGGTCTGTCAAAGCAAAGGACGGTCAGGATCTCCGTATCCGATTCGCCGTTCAACGAAAACATAAACGACGGCGACGCCGTCAAAGCCGCGGTAGACTCTCTCGGCGGGACGCTCGTCTCGTCCGTGGTCGCCACCCGCGTCGGAGGCAGAGACGCGTACGCCTACTCGTACATGAAAGACGGCGTATACGTGATACAGTACTTCGTAGACGGCGGAGACGTGACTTATATCCTTACAGGCGCATCGTACGACGAATACGACGCGATCCCGAAAAACATAATCTCCACGTTCAAGGTAAAATGAAAAAATACGACGCGGTCTTATTCGATCTTGACGGCACTCTTCTTCCGCTCGATCAGGACTTTTTCATAAAACAGTATTTCAAGGCGCTCTGCAAAAGTCTCGCGCCCCACGGGTATCAGCCGGACGAGCTTATCGCCGGAGTCTGGGCGGGCACGAACGCCATGATCGGAAACGACGGCGCAAGAACGAACAAAGAGGCGTTCCGGTCCGGTTTTTCCGAAGCGTGCGGGCGGCGCGTGCTTGACGACGAGCGCTATTTCGACGAATTCTACGACGACGGATTTCTGACCCTCCGCCGGTTCACCTCGCCGTCGGACAAGCCGGCAGGGCTCATAAACGAGCTGGTACGCCGCGGCGTCCCGGCTGTCATCGCTTCTCAGCCGATATTCCCGATGACGGCGCAGCTTCGCCGTATGGAATGGGCGGGGCTTTCGCCGGACGGCTTCGCGCTTATCACGGCGTATGAAAACTCCCGCTTCTGCAAGCCCGATCCGGGGTATTACAAGGATATCGCAAAGCAGATCGGCGCGGATCCTTCACGCTGTCTCATGGTCGGCAACGACACGGGAGACGACGGACCGGCGACGCGCGCCGGCATGGACGTTTTCATTCTCACGGACTGTCTGATCAACCGCAAAAACGAGGATCTTTCCGTATATCCCCACGGTCCGATGGACCGTATGATCGAATACGTTCTTGAAAATACTTAAAACGGAGAAGCAAAGGCTCGACCGTCATAAGGAATTTTTTTCACCTCACGTTCGAGTGGTGAGTAAGTGCGCACTTAAGAAAAGCAGACTGAAAATCAAAATCAGTCTGCTTTTTCGTATTCAACCGGTATAATGAAGACGTTCGCTTCGCTCACTAATGAAGACGGGCTATGCCCTAATGAAGACGGCAACTGC
>CACWOQ010000087.1 GCA_902762505.1 uncultured Ruminococcus sp.
GTGGCGGATGAAGCAAGGCGAGGAATGCGCCGCGGTCGAATAAGTCGAGCACGGGCGCGGCAGCGCCGCGAAGACTTCCCCTGGGTTCCGCAAGCGGGGATTCAATCAGGATCCGTAAAACTTTACCCGGAGACTCGCGCCCCATCAACTAACCGAGTTGATGGAGGGGTTTAAGGGGGTTTGGGGGTTTTGAGGGGTGGGACCCCCAAGGCGAACGGGGAGCAGGGCACGTCCGGTCGAGCCGCCGCGTCTTGTCATCCTGGGCGCAGCGAAGGATCTGTTTCGATCGCCGCCGCACAAAAAACCATACCGCTGTTCCGGCAAAAAGAAATCCCCGTTCAACGATGCCTTCCCTTTGGAACAGTCACCGTCAAGCGGGGCTTTTTCATTTTCCTTTTACGCTCTTCCGAAGCGCCTTTCAAGCGCCGCCTTTGTCATTCTGAACGCGACGGGACGTCCGTGCGGACAGTACGTTATATCCGGGCGGCGGTACAGCTCGGCGATCAGCCGTTTCAACGCTTCCTCGTCGTTTTTGTCGCCGCCTTTTATGGCGCCTTTACAGCTTATCTGATACAGCGCACGTTCAAACAGCGTCTGTTTTGCAAGGCCCGGCGCGGCGCCGTTATCAGCCAGCTCCGACAGCATCGCCGAGAAAAGCTCGCCGGCTTCGCCGTCGTCAAGGAACGCCGGCGTCCGGGTTATATCCATCCCGTCGTCCCCGCGCTCGAATCCGTAGCCCGTGCTTTCGATCTCTTCGCGGTAGTTCTCCGCCGCCGCGGCTTCCTCCTCGGTGACCGTCACGATGATCGGCAGCATCCTCATCTGGCTTGCGGGCAGGCGCGACGTCATGGACTCCTTCAGCATCTCGAATCTTATGCGCTCGTGCGCGGCGTGCTTGTCTATTATCAGCACCTCGTCTCCCGCCTCGACAAACAGATACGTGTCGAAAGCCTCGCCGATATACCGCCATTCGCACAACGGCGCCGGTTCTTTATCCGCCGCGGTCCGTTCTTCATATCCGTCCGCCTGCTGCCCGTGGTATCTCTGCTCCGGCGGAAGGGGCGAGCCGTAGCTGTCCGAAACTATCTCCTCTCCGCTCGGCTGCGCGTCGGCGTAGCCCGGCGCGCTTACGGCGAAGCGCATGACGTTCTCCGTTATCTGATCCGGCGTACGTACGAACTGTCCCGGAGTCTGCCGGTCGAACGCCGTTATCTGTCTGTGCTCCGGCTTTTCCCCGTCGTCCGTCACCGGCAGAAACGGAGAAACGACCGTTTGTCTTCTTCCTTCCGCCGCCTGCGGCGCAAGCTCCGGACGCTGTCCCTTGACCGTGCTTGCCTTTACCGCGTAATACACGGCGTCGAAGACCGGACGGTCCGATGAGAACTTCACTTCAAGCTTCGACGGATGGACGTTCACGTCCACCACCGTCGGGTTCATCGTTATGAACAGCACGGCGCACGGGAATCTTTCCGCCGGACAGAACGAAACGAGCGCCTGCTCGAGAGCGGACGATATGACCGTGCTTTTTACGTATCTTCCGTTTATGAAGAACAGCTCCATCGCCCTGTTCGGGCGCGCAAGCGTGGGCGACGCTATGCCGCCTCTGACGGTTATACCGCCGGATTCGCCTTCGACCGGTATCAGCTCCGTCGCTATCTGCCGTCCGAGAACGGCGTAAACCGCGTTTTTCAGATCTCCGTCGCCTGTGGTCGAGAATCTTCTCACACCGTCGTTTACGAACGTCAGAGCGACGTCAAGCGACGAAAGCGCCAGCTTCTCGCACACGGACGCGACAGCCGCCGCCTCCGTTTTGTCCTGTTTCAGGAATTTACGTCTCGCCGGAACGTTTGAAAAAAGCTCCGACACCGTAACAGTCGTGCCGTCGGGCGCCCCGGTCTCCGTAACGACGCCGCAGACTCCGTAATTGACGCTTATCGCGTGACCCGTTTTATCGTTTTTGCGCTTCGACGTGATCTTCATACGGCTTACCGCCGCCGTCGCGGCGAGCGCTTCGCCGCGGAAGCCGAGCGTGCTTATGGCGGCAAGGTCGTCGCCGTTCGATATTTTGCTCGTCGCGTGGCGCAGGATGCAGCGCGGCAGATCGTCCTCCGACATGCCGCAGCCGTCGTCGCTTACGCGTATCATCGAGACGCCGCCTCCGCGGATCTCGACGGTGACCTTTTTCGCGCCCGCGTCTATCGAGTTTTCAACGAGCTCCTTCACCACCGACGCCGGTCTTTCCACGACCTCGCCGGCGGCTATGAGGTTAGCCGTTTTGAAATCAAGTACGTTTATGATCGACATCAGAGCATTCCTTTCAGCCGTCTGAGCAGATCGTACGCTTCAAGCGGCGTCGTCGTGTTCAGATCCACGGCTTCCACCGCCTCGCGTATCTCGTCGGATACGACGGTCTCCATCGTGACGTTCAGATCCTCGAGCGTCTGCACCGGGCGGCTTCTCTGCCGCTCCGGCATTTTCGCCTCCGTCTCAGCAAGCACCTCGCGTGCGCGCGTTATGACCTTTTTCGGGACGCCGGCGAGCATCGCGACCTCGATACCGTAGCTGTCGTTCGCCGCTCCCTTTATTATCTTGCGCAGAAAGCTTATCGTGTCGCCGCGTTTTTTCGCGGCTATGTTGTAGTTTACGACGCCGTCGACCGTGCCTTCCATTTCCGTCAGCTCGTGGTAGTGCGTGGCGAAAAGCGTTTTGCAGCCGATCTTGTTCGCCGTATATTCGACGACGGCGCGCGCGATCGACATTCCGTCGAAGGTGGACGTGCCTCTGCCTATCTCGTCATAGATTATAAGGCTCTTTTTTGTCGCGCGTTTCAGTATATACGAAACCTCGTTCATTTCGAGCATGAAGGTCGACGTGCCGGAGGCGAGATCGTCCGACGCGCCGACGCGCGCGAAGACCTTGTCAACGACGCCGATCAAAGCCTCCGAAGCCGGGACGAAGGATCCGATCTGCGCCATCACGGTTATGAGCGCGACCTGGCGCATATACGTCGATTTGCCCGCCATATTCGGTCCCGTTATCAGAAGAAGCTTGTTTCTGTTGGTGTCGAGATACGTGTCGTTCGGGACGAACGCCTCGTCCGTGAATCTCTCGACGACGGGATGTCTGCCGTTTTTGATGTTTATCACGTCGCCGTAATTGACCTCGGGGCGGACGTATCCGTATTTCTCCGCGGCGACGGCGAGCGAAAGCAGCGCGTCAAGACGGGAAACGCCGTCAGCCGAGGCGCGTATGCGCGCGATATTGTCGCACAGATGGCGTCTTATTTCGACGAAAATATCGTATTCGAGCTTGACGACCTTGTCCGAGGCGCCGAGCATCGACGATTCGAGCTCCTTCAGCTCCTCCGTTATATATCTTTCGCAGTTTGTAAGCGTCTGTTTTCTGATGTATCTGTCGGGGACGAGGTCCGCAAAGGATTTTGTGACCTCGATATAATACCCGAACACGCGGTTGTACGACACGCGCAGGTTCTTTATGCCGGTCTTTTCGCGTTCCGCGGCTTCAAGCTCGGAGATCCAGCGTTTGCCGTCCTTCATGATGCTGCGCAGGTAATCGACGTCCTTAGAGTATCCTTCCTTTATGAAGCCGCCTTCGCGGACGGAAAACGGCGGATCGTCGACTATCGCTTCGTCGATCACCGAGCACAGGTCGGACAGGTCGTCCGTACCGTCATGGATGGAGCGCAGAAGCTCGCTCTGACACGGCGCGATCAGCTCGCGGATGCCGGGCAGTTTGGAGGCGGACTGGAAAATGGCACGGAAATCGCGGGCGTTCGCTGTCTCATACACGAGCTTCGCCGCAAGGCGCTCGAGATCGAGCACGCCGCGCAGTCCCTCGCAAAGCTCCTCCCTGATCATGAAATCGGAATAAAGATCGGACACCGCGTCCTGGCGGCGCTGTATATCGGCGACGCTGCAAAGCGGCATTTCGACCCATTTGCGCAGGCATCGGGCGCCGCCCGCCGTCTTCGTGTTATCGAGCGCCCAGAGCAGGGAGCCTTTTTTCTCACCGGTCCTCATCGCCTCGCACAGCTCGAGGCTGCGGCGCGTGTTGGCGTCTATCTCAAGCGTGCCGTCGGCTTCGTAAAGCGACAGCGTGTCGATGTACGATATGTCCGTTTTCGCGTTCTCGGTGACGTAATCTATCGCCGCGCCGACGGCGCAGACGAGGGCGGACGGGAGCGCGCGCGTATCCTCACGCGGGAACTGCTTCTGGCAAAGAGACGCGGCCTTCAGCTCCCAGAACCGCTCCGGCTCGTTTTCGTTCACCGTGCAGCTCATGCGGTTTTTTATATGCTCGGAAAGCTCCGGCTGCTCAGAAAGCGGAAAATTCGTGATAAGCTCCTTCGGCGCAAACGCCGCGAGCTCGTTTATTATCCGGCGCTGTATATCGTCGCCCTCTATCGGGCAGGCGCCGATATAGCCGGTGGAAACGTCGGCGAAGCAGAGCGCCGAGCCGTCGGATCCGATATATACGGCGCATACGTAATTGTTCTTGTCCTCGGACAGCATCTCGGACGACGTGACGGTGCCCGGGGTGATGATACGGATGATGCCGCGCTTCACTATGCCCTTCGCCGTGGCGGGGTCTTCAAGCTGTTCGCATATCGCGACCTTGTAACCGTTGTTGACGAGCTTCGCGATATACGGCTCAACGCTGTGATACGGAACGCCGCACATGGGCGCGCGCTCCTCCTCGCCGCAGTCCCGCCCGGTGAGCGTAAGCTCAAGGACGCGCGCCGCGATCTTGGCGTCGTCATAAAACATCTCGTAAAAATCGCCGAGACGGTACATGAGGATATGATCCTGATATTGCTTTTTTATCTCAAAATACTGAAGCATCATGGGAGTCATGACGCACCTCCGCAATCCTTACGTTTTATTTGTCAGCCGCAGCCGCTGCAGCCGTCGCAGCCTCCGCGTCCGCAGCCGGTCTCTCCGGTTATCTGATAGGTGATGGATGAATATACACGCTGCATGAGATCGTCAAAGGCGGCGTTGGCGTCGGTGTATTCCTTCATCGTCGGGCGCGCCATAATGACGTCGTACATGGCGGAAAGCTGCTGATTCACCATCTCACCCACGCCCTCGCGCAGGCTGCCGGATTCCTCGTCAGCTTTGACCTTGGCGTAATGCTCGTTGTATTTTTCGATCATCGAGATAAGCTCATCGTCGGCGTTGTACGCGGCGGCGGCTTCGTCAAGTCTCTTCTTCTCCGCAGAATCGCGGATCATCGCGCCGAGCTCGGCGGCTTTTTCAAAAACTGTCATATTATAAACCTCTTTCGGATTGTGTTCTTTGTTTTGTTATATCCGTATGCGCTCCGCGTCCCGTCATCCCGAGCGAAGCTTTTATGTCATCCTGAGCGAAGCGAACTACCTTCCCCTTTTGGGGAAGGGGGACCGTTACCTTCCCCTTTTGGGGAAGGGGGACCGCTTGCGGTGGATGAGGCGAACACCATTTTCACATTTATAAAGTGAATCGCTTATCATGTATGAGGCGATCTACCTTGTTCCGGTGCTGCCCCCCACGGACCCGAACGCGATGATCCGGCAGAGCCGGATCATAAAACCTCTGCCGTTTGCTTCGCGCCCCATCAACTTACAGAGTTGATGGAGGGGGTAAGAGGGGGTCAGGGGGAGTTTTGAGGGGTGGGGCTCCCCCGGCGATGAAGCCGCAGAGCACTCTTGCGTCCGTTATTCTGACGTCGGCGTATCCGCCCGCCGGGCAGACGCCGGTGAAGCAGACGTTTTTGCCGCCGTCCGTTCTGCCGGACAGCGTATCGGGGTCGTTTTTGCTCGGACCGTCGCACAGCACGCGGACTGTCCGCCCGACGTATTGCCGGTTGATCTCGTATCCTATACCGTTCTGAAGTTGAAGCATCCGTTCGAACCTTTCATGCTTCACCTCCTCCGGTATCTGATCCGGATACGACGCGGCGGGCGTGTTCTTACGCGGTGAATATATGAAAGAATACACCATGTCGTATCTGATCAGAGAAAGCGCGGAAAGAGTTTTTTCAAAGTCTTCTTCACTCTCGCCGGGGAATCCGACGATCATATCGGAGGTGAGGGTGAGACCCGGGATCTTTTCTCTTGCGTAGTCAACGAGATTTTTGTATGATTCGAACGTATATTTTCTGTTCATGCGGGCAAGCACTTCGTCGGAGCCGGACTGAAGCGGCAGATGAAGCTGCGGCGGGACCTTTTCACACCGCGCCATCGTGTCTATCAGCTTTTTCGTTGCATCCTTCGGGTGGCTCGTCATGAATCTTACGGTGAAATCGCCGTCTAAGGCGTTCAGCTCTTCAAGAAGCTCGGCAAAGCCGTAATTGTCGTAAAGGCCTCTGCCGTATGAATTGACGTTCTGACCGAGAAGCGTTATATCCTTCACGCCGTCGGCGATAAGGAGCTTCGCTTCGTTTATGATATCCTCCTTCAGTCTGCTGCGCTCGCGTCCGCGAACGTGCGGAACGACGCAGTACGTACAGAAGTTGTTGCATCCGTACATGATCGAAAGCCACGCGCGGTATCCGCATTCACGCATCACCGGGACGTCCTCGGCTATGTTGCCGTCGCTTTCCGCATCGAGCATAAAAAGACGCTTTTTCCGCGTCATCCTGCCGTATATGATCTCCGGAAGACGCCACAGATACGACGTTCCGAAGGCGAGATCGACGTACGGATATCTGTGCTTGATATCGTCGAGACGGTGCTCCTGCGATACCATGCAGCCGCAAACGCCGATAAGCAGATCGGGATTTTTTTCTTTCAGATGCTTGTACTGCCCCGTCACGGAAAGCGCGCGCTTTTCCGCGTGCTCACGGACGGCGCAGGTGTTGACGATTATAACGTCTGCGTCGGATTCGTCGGCGGTTTTTTCATACCCCATCGAAGAAAGCATCCCGGCGATCCTCTCGCTGTCGGCTTCGTTCTGCTGACACCCGTACGTAACGACACAGAACTTCATGGGTCTGCCGCGAACGGACGCCGCGGCGCTTACCGCAAGCCTGATCTTTGCGGTATATTCGCCCTGTTCCGCTATCTGTTCCTTTGTTATCCTCTCGATCATATGATTCTCCGTTATGATATTGATCAATTATAACACGGACGCATCTCAAAGTCAATGAAAAAGAGTGAATAAAATTAAAAAAAACGCCGGAGCCGATCAGGCGCCGCACGTTGCCGTCCCGGGCGCTGTTCCCTGTCATCATGAGCGCAGCGAAGGATCTCCTTCGATCCCCGCCGCACAAAAGCCCGTGCCGCCGCGCGATCCGCATAACCTTCCCCTCTTGGGGAAGGGGGACAGTGCTCTGCACGATGGATGAGGCGATTTACTTTGTTCCGGTGCTGCCCCCCCACGGACCCGAACGCGATGATCCGGCAGAGGGGGGTGACGAGCCTTGCGCCGCCGGGGGCGGGAGGAGCAAGGCGAGGAAGGCGCAGCGGTCGAATAAGTCGAGCATGGGCGCGGCAGCGCCGCG
>CACWOQ010000088.1 GCA_902762505.1 uncultured Ruminococcus sp.
AAGGACCAGCTCTCCGATCTCCGTCTGAGCCGATTCAAGAATATATTTCTTTCTCGCGTCCGCCTCGTCCTCGGCGGCTCTTATGACGGCGTCAGCCTTCGCCTTCGCCTCGTCGGCATATTTCTTCGTCAGTGCAGTCACGTCGCGTTCGGCGTTTTTGCGCAGCTCCTCAGCCTGCCGTTCGGCGTCTTCAAGCATTTTTCTGCGCGTCTCTTCAAGCTCGCTTTTCTCCGTCTCGAACGCTTTACGTTTTTCTTCGATATCCTCGTAATACGCCTTTCTCTTATTGAGAAAATCCGATACCGGCTTATAGAGTATCAGCGAAAGACCCCCGACGAGGATGACGAGGTTGAGCATATGCAGAAGTATCTGCACTACGTCTATATTCAGCGGAGCATTCACCGAAACACCCCTCCTTTTCAGATATTACCTGTGATCAAAGCACGAATATGATCAGTATCGCAACTATAAGCGCGTATATTATCGCGGTTTCGATGAACACGAGTCCGAGAAGCATTGCGGAATTGATCTTTCCCGCCGCCTCAGGCTGACGCGCCATAGCGCCCGCGCTGCTCGCGATAGCGACAGCCATACATCCGGCGCCGACCGCCGCGGCGACCCCCACGACGATAGCCGCCGCTATAGCCTTTGTCCCGGTCACGTTTTCGGTTTTCTCTTCGGTCTTCTGCTCGGGAGCCGCGGCTCCGTCGGATGCGGATACGGTGAATACCGCGGACATCGTTACGGCGATAAGTACCGCCGCCATCATAAACGCAATTACTTTTTTCATACAGAATCATCCTTCTTTGTTTTTTTGTTTTTGATTTTTTCGGGCTTGAGCTCCGTAGCCTCGCCGTAGAATATCGAGACGAGCGTTGTCAGAACGTACGTCTGTATCAGCGCGTGAAGCAAAGTGAACATCACGCCGACGATCACCGGCAGAACGAAGCTCAGCGAAGTATAATAATACACAAGCTCGGTCACGAGAAGACCGCTCAGAAGCGCGCCGAACAGACGGAAGCTCATGGATATCGGGAGCGAGAAATCCTTCAGCACGCTAAGTCCTCCCTTGACTCCGCGCACGACGAATCCGGCGACGAGGATCACAAGATAAGAAGTGACGCCCGTTGCGATCGCTCCGTTTATATCGGCGATCGGCGCCGGAAGCGAGATACTGTGTCCGCCCGTCGTCACCGCCTGTATCCCGAAAAGCTCGAAGCACGTTCCGAAAAAGATGTAGATACCGACGCTGAATATATACGCGCCGACGAATCCCGGCTTATGCGGGCTGTTCTTTTCGGCGAGTCCGGTAAAAAACTCCGTGACCGCTTCAACGACGGACTGGAATTTTCCGGGCACGTATTTGAAACGCGGGATGACGAAGATCCTGAGGATAAGAGCGATCACAAGCAGGATCCCGGTCACAACGTACGCCGACACGACCGCGGGATTGACCTCGAGCCCGAAAAACGAAAGCTTGTTCGATTCGTGGAGCACACCGTCAAGCATGGCTTCCTTTATCGTTTCATGTTTTTCGGCGGACGGAAGTCCGATCACAAAGATCGCCGTCAGCAGAGCGGCGATCAGACACAGCCATACGATCAGTATGACTCCTCTGACGCCCGGCTTTTTCTTTTCGCGCAAACACATCACCCCCGGATATACAAAAATGCGGTATTATACTGAATCACTCACAGTATAACACCGCAAATTTGACTTTTCAATCAACAATCGGTTAAATATATCCGCCCGTCACGGAAAAGTTGAAGATCTCAGCCCGCTCCGCCGGTCGTAGGCGGTATGAGTTTGAAAGCCGGCATCGTCTGCAGCACTATTTTACCGGGTCCGGTTATAACGGTATTGAAGAGTCCTTCACCGCCGAAAAATACGTTTTTCGCGCCCTTTACGGTAACGACGTCCATTTTGCAGGTGGCGTCCATCAGCGCGAGGTATCCCGTGTCGACTATCATCTGCTGACCGGGCGCAAGCTCGTATTCGACCGCTGAGCCGTCTATTTCGACGAACGCCGTACCGTATCCCGAAAGCTTCTGCATGATGAAGCCCTCGCCGCCGAAGAATCCGGCTCCCATTTTTCTCTGGAAGAACACCGAGAGATCCACCGTCGGGTCGCTTGCGAGAAACGCGCTCTTCTGCGCGATCACGGGTTTGTCGGGCGTGATCTGAAGCGCTCTGATCGAGCCCGGGAAGCTCGACGCAAAGGCTATCATGCCGGGGCCGCCCTGCGCGGTGTAGCGGTTCTGGAACAGCGCCTCGCCGGAGAACATACGCCCCAGGACCTTGCCGACTCCGCCGTTGCTCGTTGTCTCCATTTTCATGTTCGGCGTCATCCAGCTCATGCTGCCGCGCTCGGTTATCATGTTTTCTCCGGCTTCAAGCTCGCATATGACGACCGGCATCGGCGTTCCTTCGATTCTGTACTTCATATTTTTCCTCCTTCAATTTCGTCTCTCGACCTTGTCAGGTCTTTGACCCATTTATGTTTTCTGAAATGTATCATCACCCACGGTATCTTGCCGACTTCGTCAAGACACGTGCAGGCGTAAACTATGTAAATGCTCCACCCGAAGACAAAAGCTCCGAGTATCGCAAGCGGCACGGCGAGCCCCCACATCGTCACCGCGAGGCTGTACATATCGAATTTTGTATCTCCGCCCGCGGCGAATATACCGTTTATTATGATCGTATTCACACAGCGTCCGATCATATAAAACGCCATGATGAACATCATTCCGAGCAGGTATTTTCTCGCGGTATCCGTAAGATCGGCGACCACGAGCACGAACGGTGTAAGCGCGCATATTATCAGCGCGGTGCCGATGCCGACGACGTACGAGATCTTCATCAGCTTGTCGCCGTACTGACGGCCGAGCGTAAGATTGCCGACGCCGAGCTCGTTTCCTACGAGTATCCCGCCCGCCGCGGCGATACCGTTGCACATACAGCACATGAGATCGCGGACCACGGCTGCGACCGAGTTCGCGGCTGCGGCGTCACCGCCGAGATGTCCCATGACCGCTGTATACGACGTAAACCCGATCCCCCACAACAGCGACGCGCCGAGCACGGGCAGACAGCATTTCCGGAAATCGGCGGACAGTACCTTTTCGCGCTTGAAAAACCTTTTCACGTCCGGACGTACATACGTTTTTCCGAACGACGAAGCAACGCACCAGACTATCTCGATCACTCTTGAAATAAGAGTCGCGAGAGCCGCACCGGAGACGCCCATCCTCGGCATCCCGAACAGTCCGAAAATGAACACGGCGTTCAATCCTATGTTTATAACGACTGCTCCCGAGCTGATCCACGCGCTTCTGCTCGCGTGCTCGCTTATCTTCATTATACTGAGATAGCATTGAGATATACCGGTCAACAGATACGACCATCCCGCGATCTGCAGGTATCTTATGCCGTTTTCCATAAGCGCGGTTTCATGCGCGAATATTATCATCAGATATTGCGGGAAAAACACGCAGCCTATGAAGAAAATAACGGAGACGAGCGCGTTTATCCTGAGCATCATATTGAAAATATCTGTTATCGTCTTTTTGTCGCCCTTGCTCCAGTACTGGGCGCCGAGTATCGTTCCGGCGCTCGTGACCGCGGATAATACCATATTCTGTATGAACTGTATCTGCGATGCGAGCGAAACCGCCGACATCTGGTCCTGATCGAACCGTCCGAGCATTATCGCGTCCGCCGCGGCGACGGATGCGAGCATAAGACTCTGAAACGCCATCGGCAGAGTCAGCGTTATGAGTTTTTTGTAAAAGAGTCTCTTATCCATATCAACCTCAGATAAAACTAAGTTATTATAATCCAAATTCAGACGAATGTCAAGTGCAGACTTGACATTTAATCAAAATTATAGTATAATACAGCTACGGAGGATATGATTATGGCTTTATTCAACATGAATTTTTTCAGTGAAACCCTCGGGATGCAGTCGTCTGTTCTCGTGGTGATCCCTCAGAAGAGCGCTGCCGGTCAGATAGGCATCGAAAACAAAGCGAATGATAAAAAATACAAGGTGCTTTATCTGCTTCACGGGCTCTCCGACGACGAAACGATATGGCTCCGCCGTACGAGCGTCGAGCGTTACGCTTCGAGATACGGTATCGCCGTTGTGATGCCGAACGGTCACAGAAGCTTCTATACGGATATGCGGCACGGAGGCGCGTATTACCGGTATATCACGGAAGAGCTGCCCTTCAGGATAAAGGAATTCTTCAACGTATCGGACAAGCGAGAGGATACGTTCATCGCCGGTCTTTCAATGGGCGGTTACGGCGCGCTCAAAGCCGCTCTGCGTGAGCCGGAAAAGTACGCCGCGGCGTCCGGGCTTTCCGCCGTTGTCGATATCGACGGTTTTTCTCACAGCCGCCCCGAGCTTTTCGACGCGATATTCGGAGACGATCTGACGATCCCGGAGGATGACGACCTTTATAAGCTGATCGAAAAGCACAAAAACGACAGCGTAAAGCCTAAGCTTTTCATTGGCATAGGAAAGCAGGACGGTCTGTACGATCAGAATCAGCCGTTCAGAAAAGCGCTTTCCGATAACGGCTACGATCTTACGTACAGAGAGTCGGACGGCGTACACAGCTGGGAATTCTGGGACGAATACATTCTTTACACGCTTGAATGGATGTTCGGCGGCAAAAGGTGATCCCGGTACCGAAAACATGAGTCCCGTACTTCGTCAGCTCACATATTTAGGGTGGAATATAATGAACATCGCAATAAAAGATATGAAAACGGACGACGAAATAAAAGGCAAAGCGTACGTTCATTACAAATGCTGGCATGATTCTTATAAAGGCATCATCGACGACGCGTATTTTGACGCCATGACGCTGCAAAAATGTGAGGATACGGCGTTTAAATGGCGCGATAACATCATCGTCGCAAAGGACGGCGAGCGCGTCGTGGGCTTTGCCGCATACGGTAAATACCGGAATGATGAGCTCGAAAACACCGGCGAAATTTACGCGATCTACGTACTTGCCGATTATTACGGCAAAGGCGTCGGTCATATGCTGATGGAAGAAGCACTTGAACGTATTTCAGCGTTTCCCCGTGTCGCGCTATGGGTACTGAAAGACAACGGCAGGGCTGTTTCTTTCTACAAAAAATTCGGGTTCCGCCCCGACGGACGCGAAGAGATCATCACTCTCGGATCTCCCGTAGCCGAGATCAGAATGATTATTGACATCGGTAAAGTTCAACTGTGAAACGAAAAACTCCGCGAGATTTCGCGGAGCAATGAAATAAAATAAGCGCACCGGTCGGCGGGGGGACCGCCGGTGCGCGCGGCTAAAGCCGCAAAGTAAATACGTATGAAAAAAGCCCGGTATTACCGAGCTTTTTGTGTTAGCGTCGACCTATCTTTCCGGCCCGTCGCCAGGCGAGTATTGTCGGCATGACTGAGCTTAACTTCCGTGTTCGGAATGGGAACGGGTGGACCC
>CACWOQ010000089.1 GCA_902762505.1 uncultured Ruminococcus sp.
TGTATTTTTTGTTCCTTCTTCTTGACATAAATAACCCCCATAGTGTAGTCTTGAAAACTTTTGTTTTTTCAAGTGTCTACTCTATGGGGATTATATCACCCGGGATAATCCGGGCGGTTTTTTGTATTCCCGCCGTATTTTTGCAGAGCGGTGTGACCGGTTTATGCAAAAATGACCGAATTTTGCACAAATGAGAAACTCCCGTATGTAATAATATCGTGAAATTGGCGATATTTGCAATAAAAACCTCGGCAAAATTGCAAGTTTTTTCAAAAAACGCTTGCTTTTTTTCGTTTACCGTGGTATAATCGACGCAGTATACATTGAGGAAGGCAGGACAGTCATGGACATACTACAGAAAATCGAAGCCTCAATGCCCGGCTTTTCCAAGGGGCAAAAAGCGATAGGAAATTATATTCTCGAACATTATGACAAAGCCGCTTATATGACCGCGCTCAAACTCGGTTCAACGGTGCAGGTGTCTGAGTCTACCGTCGTTCGGTTTGCCATTGAGCTCGGCTTTGACGGATATCCGGATCTGCAGCACAGCCTGCGCGAGCTGATCAGGGCGCGTCTCACGTCTCTGCAGCGTATCGAGATCACGAACGACAGGATAAACGACGACGAGATCCTCGAAAAGGTGATGGAACTTGACATCGAGAAAATGCGCAACACCTTGTCAAATATTGATAAAAACGCGTTCAACGCGGCGATAGACGACATAATCCGCGCAAAGCGGATATATATAATGGGTATGCGCTCGTCGTCCTCGCTCGCGGTATTTATGAATTTCTACTTATCCATGATCTTCGACGACGTCAGACTCGTCAATTCAACGAGCCGCTCGGAGATCTTTGAGCAGTTGTTCCGTATCGGACCGGACGATATCATAATCGGCATTTCGTTCCCGCGTTATTCCAAGAGGATAGTGCAAGGAATGGAATTTGCAAAGCAGCAGAGCGCAATGACGGTCGCGATAACGGACTCCATGGATTCACCGCTTGCCGAATACGCCGATCACACGCTCGTCGCACGGTCGGAGATGGCTTCGTTCGTCGACTCGCTCGTAGCTCCGCTTTCCGTCATCAACGCGATGATAGTCGCTATCGGAAAGAAGAAGCAGGAAGAGGTAAGGGAAGTATTCAACGAGCTCGAAAACGTCTGGGATAAATTCGAGGTCTACAACAAATTTTCGGGACAGGTAGACAACAAATGAAGCTCGCCGTTATCGGAGGCGGCGCCGCCGGGCTTTTCGCTTCCGGCGTCGCGTCTCACAACGGCGCCGACGTCACCATGTTCGAGAAGAACGACAGAGCCGGAGTCAAGCTCCGCATCACCGGCAAGGGCAGATGCAACCTGACGAACGACTGCGACAGAGATACGTTTTTCCGTTCCGTCATGTCGAATCCGAGATTTTTGTATTCGTCGTATTCGGCGCTGACGCCGGCGGACGTGATGGCGTTTTTCGAAGGGCTCGGCGTTCCTCTCAAGGTGGAGCGCGGAAACCGTGTGTTCCCGGTGTCGGACCGCGCGGCTGACGTAGCAGAGGCGCTTATACGTTACTGCGCAGACGGCAAGGTCAGGACGGTACACGAAAAAGTGCTCGGCATAAAACACGAAAACGCTTTCACCGTCACTACGGCGAAGGGAGAATACGTTTTTGATCGCGTCATAATAGCGACGGGCGGAAGATCCTACCCGCGGACCGGCTCCGACGGGGACGGCTACACGTTCGCGCGCGAGCTCGGACATACGGTCACTCCGACGTCGCCGTCGCTCGTTCCTCTTATCTGTGAGGATGAGCTTTGCCCGCGCTGTCAGGGGCTGTCGCTTAAAAACGTGACGCTCACCGTGACGGATACGTCAGACGGCAGGACGGTTTTTTCGGAGCTCGGCGAGATGCTGTTTACCGACAAAGGCGTCAGCGGACCGCTGGTGCTTTCGGCTTCCGCTCATATGACGGATATAAGACCCGGCAGATACAGACTTGAAATCGATCTGAAGCCCGCGCTCGATACGCAGACTCTCGACAAAAGGCTTCTGCGGGATTTTTCGGAAAACATAAACAAAGATCTGATCAATTCGCTGTCGGCGCTTCTGCCGTCGAAGCTGATAGCGCCGTTTATTTCGCTCACCGGCATACCGGCGGATAAAAAGATAAATTCCGTCACGGCGCAGGAAAGAAAAACAATGGTCGGATATCTGAAGCACCTGCCGCTTACGGTCAGGTCCGCGGCTCCCGTCTCCGAGGCGATAATCACGCGCGGAGGGGTGAACGTACGCGAGCTCGACCCGAAAACGATGCAGTCGAAGCTTGTCCCCGGACTTTATTTCGCGGGCGAGGTGATCGACTGCGACGCGTACACCGGCGGATTCAATCTTCAGATCGCGTTTCAGACGGCGAACGCCGCGGCGCTTTCCGCGTCGGGATCGTGAGGATGATTTGAAAAAAGCATTGACAGCCGCCGCAGCGGTGCTGCTTGCCGCCGCGGTCGGATTTGCGGTTTATTTCATTTGCCGCGCATCGGAAAAAAGCAGGATCGAAAAAGCGTTTGAAAACACCGTGCAGAGCGTAAGGCGTGACGTCGACGACGTTTTGTCCGGCAAAAGCGCGGACTTGTCATACGTTTTATCGGACGTAAATTCACTTATAACGCTGTGTACGCTTGACGGGCGCGACGAATTCGGCGGCGATCTGTCTCAGCAGCTTCTCATAAGCTACGCGTTTTTACAGAGCAGACCGGAGGCGTGCCGCGAAAACATACGCATGCTTTACGACGCCGCGGGCGCTTATCTGAGCGATAAAGACGAAGGCGCGTTCACTAAAGCGCTCGATGATTTCAACGAAGCGGCGAAAATCCACACGGCGACAGAATAAGAGGACAGTTATGAAATCATTTCGTATTGCGATAGACGGCCCGTCCGGCGCCGGTAAAAGCACGGTGGCGAAAGCCGTTGCCAAAAAGCTCGGATTCATACAGGTTGACACGGGAGCGATGTACCGCTCGATCGGTCTGTATATTTATAACAACGGAGTTGATCCCGACGACGCGGCAGCCGTCACCGCAAGACTTCCCGAGATCAATATAGACCTCGGCTTCACGGAGGACGGACAGAGGATATATCTCAACGGCGAGGACGTTTCCGAAAAGATCAGACAGAACGTCATCTCGCTTTACGCGTCAAAGGTCTCGGCGATACCCGAGGTCAGAGCGTTTTTGCTCGGGCTGCAGAGAAAGGTCGCGTCGGAGCATAACGTCGTAATGGACGGACGCGACATCGGAACGGTGATCCTGCCGGACGCGGAACTGAAAATATTCCAGACGGCGTCAAATAAGGAACGCGCGAAGCGCAGATACGACGAGCTGACCGCGAAAGGTCAGAAGGTCAGCCTTGAAGACATCAGGGCTGAAATGGAGCAGCGCGATTACAACGATTCTCACAGAGCGGAGGCGCCATGCGTACCCGCGGACGACGCCGTGGTGATAGACAATTCGAATATAACGATAGAGGAAAACGTAGAGATCATAGCATTGCTTTACGAGATGAGGAAATGACGCTTTACGAAAAGCTCGTGAACAGGCTCGGCGGCCTGTTCAGACGGATGTATAAGCTTAACGTCATCGGCGAAGAGAACGTCCCGGCTGACGGCGCGTTCGTCCTCGGCTGCAATCATACCGCGCTGTTCGATCCGATAATGCTGATACTCTCGATCCCGAGAACGATCCGCTTCATGGCGAAAAAGGAATCGTTCAAAACGCCGGTCATAGGCAGACTCATGGCGAAACTCGGCATGATCCCGGTCAACCGCGGGGTGGCGGATCTGAAAGCGATGAAAGCCTCGCTTTCCTGCCTGAAGGAAGGCGGCGTCATCGGTATTTTCCCGCAGGGAACGAGATGCCCCGGCGTCGATCCGGAAACGACGAAGCCGAAGGACGGAGTCGCAATGCTGAGTTACAGAACGAACAGCCCGGTGCTGCCGGCGTTCATCGTAACTAAGGGCAGAAAACTCAGGCCGTTTCGCAAGACGACGGTCGTGATCGGAAAGCCGATCAAACCGGAGGAGCTTATGATATCATCCGGCACGCCGTCTGAATACAAAGCGGCGACGGAGCTTATATGGAGCCGCATTTGCGATCTGGAGGATAAGGCGTGAGAGAGGTTGAGGTAGCGAAATACAGCGGCTTCTGCTTCGGAGTGTCGCGCGCGGTGAAAACGGTGTACGCTCTCATTGAAAGCGGCACGGCGGGGAGCATTTATACGCTCGGCGATATAATCCACAACCCCACGGTCGTGACTGATCTGCGGGCGGCGGGCGTCAGATCCGTCAGCGCGGACGAGCTTCCGGCTATATGCGACGGAGCGGCGGACGGACAAGACGTTACGGTAGTGATCCGCACGCACGGCGTCGAGCGCGCGTATTCCGATATGTTGAGGCGGCGCGCCGCCGAATGCCCGAATCTTCACGTCGTCGACTGTACGTGTCCTTTTGTTGAAAAAATACACGAGATCGTCAAAAACAACTCGACCGAAAAGACAGTGACGCTCATCTTCGGTGACGACGATCACCCCGAGGTAAGGGGAATAAAGAGCTGCGTGGCGGGCCGCGCGTACTGTTTTACGGACAAAACCCAGCTCGAAGAGCGAATAATACCGCTGCTTTCGCCGGAAGACGAAGTGATTATGGTATCACAGACCACTCAAAATTTAACAGAGTGGAAAAATTGTCAGAATTTTATCAAAAACCTATATACAAACGCAAAAATTTTTGATACAATATGTTCCGTGACCGAAAAACGTCAGAACGAGACCCGCGCGCTTGCCGGGCGCGTTGACGTGATGGTCGTTATCGGAGGGAAAAACAGCTCAAATACAACTAAGCTGTATTCTATATCCGGGCAGGTATGCCCCGAAACTTATCTCGTTGAAAACGCGGAGGAGTGCAGGAGCATCAGACCCGGAAAAGACTCAAAAGTGGGAATAACTGCCGGTGCATCGACGCCGGACAGTATTATTGAGGAGGTAAAAACCATAATGAGCGAGCAGATCAAAGACACCGTGGAGAACGGACAAATCGAGGCAGAGGAGAGCTTCGAGAAGCTTCTTGATGAAACCTTCAAAACTTTAAATACAGGAGACGTCGTAACAGGCACGATCACGCAGATCTCTAATACCGAGATCAAAGTCGACCTCGGAACCAAGGTTACCGGCATACTTTCGTATGACGATGTGACCGATGAACCCGGCGTCAAGCTGGATGAAGTCTTCAAGGTTGGAGATCAGGTGACCGCGTACGCGGTAAGAGTTTCCGACGTGGACGGCGTCGCCACGCTTTCCA
>CACWOQ010000090.1 GCA_902762505.1 uncultured Ruminococcus sp.
ATCAACTTACAGAGTTGATGGAGGGGGTAAGAGGGGGTCAGGGGGAGTTTTGAGGGGTGGGGCTCCCCCGGCGATGAAGCCGCAGAGCACGTACGGTCGGAGCCGCCACGTCCAGTCATCATGAGCGCAGCGAAGGATATCCTTACGGATCTGCGACCCTTTCATAAGAGATCCTTCGCTGCGCGTATCCTCTGCTACTTTTTCTTTCCGAGTATCAGATTTTTTTCATACGACGCCTTTACCGCTTCGATCATTGCCGAGCGAACGGCGTTTTTTTCCATCGCGGCGACGCCTTCTATCGTGCTGCCGCCCGGACTGCACACCTTATCCTTCAGCGCCTCGAAGTGCTCTCCGGATGTAAGCGCCAGCCTTGCCGCGCCCTCGAGCGTGAGCGCCGCGAATTTTTCCGCGTGAGCCCTGTCTGCGCCGACCGCCACCGCGCCGTCCGCGAGAGCCTGCATTATCACGAACGCGAACGCGGGTCCGCATCCGGTCAGCGTTCCCGCCGTCTCAAGCAGCTTTTCGCTCACTCTTTCCACGTATCCGGCTCCCGAAAGCGCGTCCGACAGCTCGGGGTGATCCGTATCCGAACAGCAGAGTATGACCCCGCTCCCGCAGGACACCGGCGTGTTCGGCATAAGCCGCACGACGTCCGCGTCCTCCCCGTACATTTCCTTTATCATCCCGACCGTAATACCGGCGGCGACCGAGACGATGGTGAATCTGTCCTTTCTCGACTTGAGCGCCGGCGCGATCTGTCCGATCACCGCGGGCACGACGTTCGGCTTTACCGCAAGTATGACGTATTCGCATTTTTCTGCGACCATCAAATTGTCCGCGAATATGCATCCGAGAGAGTCTGCCAGCCGTTTTGCCGTCTCCGGCGGCTCGTTTGACACGGCGACGTTTTGCGCGCCTTCTCTTACGGCGATCGAACGGGCGAGCGCGCCGCCCATGACGCCTGAACCTATTATTCCGTATTTCATCTTACGTGTCCGTTTCCTTCGATCAAATATTTATAGCTCACAAGCTCCGAAAGCCCCATGGGGCCTCTCGCGTGCAGCTTCTGTGTGGAGATTCCCATTTCGCACCCGAGCCCGAATTCCCCGCCGTCCGTAAATCTTGTCGACGCGTTGACGTATACCGCCGCGCTGTCCACTCTCTGTCTGAAAACGTCAGCCGCCGCGGGATCACGCGTTATTATCGCCTCGCTGTGATGCGTCGAATGGAGCGCTATGTGCTCCGTCGCCTCATAAACGTCCGACACGACGCCGACCGCCATGATCAGATCGAGAAACTCCGTATCGAAATCATCCGGTCCCGCCGGTCTGCCGTCTATGATCCCCGCCGCCTCCGGATCGAGCCGGAGCTCGACGTTATTAAGACGCGATCTCAGCTTCGGCAGAAACTCCGCCGCTATCGCACGGTCGACAAGGCAGACCTCGGCGGCGTTGCAGACGGACGGACGCGAGGTTTTCGCGTTATGTATTATATCGAGCGCCATATCCTGATCCGCCGTTTTTTCGACGTAGATATGGCAGATCCCGGTCCCGGTCTCGATACACGGTACCGTTGCGTTTCTGAGACAGCTCTGTATCAGACCCTTTCCCCCGCGCGGTATCAGCACGTCGACGAGACCGTTTGCCGTCATCAGCTCCTCCGCGCTTTTGCGCGAGGGATCCGGGACGAGATTTATCATATCCTCGCACACCGAGGCGTCCGAAAGTCCTTCCCTCAACGCGCGCACGATGACGGACGACGTTTCGTAGCAGTCGCTGCCGCATCTGAGCACGGCGACGTTCGACGACATAAACGCGAGCGTCGCCGCGTCCGAGGTGACGTTCGGGCGGCTTTCATATATAACGGCTACGACGCCGAGCGGCACCGTAACTTTTCGTATCAGAAGCCCGTCCGGGCGGCGCCGCTCCCCGATGATCCTGCCTGCGGGATCCGGGAGCTTCGACACCTGTTCCATCCCGGCGATCATCGAATCAAGGCGGCGGTCGTCCAGCGTCAGACGGTCGATCATCTGCGCTCCGAGCTTTTCCCGCGCTCTTTCAACGTCGCGGGCGTTCGCCTCGAGCACGTCATGCCGTGCGAGCTCGAGCCTCCGGCACATTTTTCCGACTGCTTCGACCTTTTTGTCATGAGAAAGCAAAGGCGCCGAAAACGACGCCTGCTTTGCCCTGCGGAGCATTTCTTTCGTTGTCATATCAAGCACCTTTGAAGCGCGTGCCGACCTGCTTGCCGTCACAAATATCGTAAAGCAGTCCGGGCGAGGCGCCGTTGCATATTATCATATCTGTACCGTGCGCGGTGACGAGCTTCGCCGCGTTGAGCTTTGTCCGCATACCGCCCGTTCCGAGCGACGATGACGAGCCTTCCCCGAGGCTCATTATTCCGTCGTCAACGGATTCGACGACCGGGATCAGTCTCGCCCCGCCGTCCTTGTGCGGATCGGCGGTGTAAAGGCCGTCTATATCGGACATGAGCACGAGAAGATCGGCGTCGGCTCCGACCGCGACGAGCGCGGAGAGCGTGTCGTTATCACCGATCCCGAGCTCAGCCGTCGCAACGGTATCGTTTTCGTTTATTATCGGCAGGGCGCCGAGCTCGAGGAGGCGGCGGAGCGTATTGAGAAAGTTCCCGTGCTTTACCGGATCCTCAAAATCATCAGCCGTGAGAAGTATCTGCGCGACCGTATGACGGTATTCTCCGAACAGTTTGTCGTAAACGTACATCAACTCACATTGTCCGACGGCGGCTGCCGCCTGCTTTGTGGGTATGTCGGCGGGACGCCCGGGCAAAGAGAGCTTGCCCGCTCCCATTCCGATAGCGCCGGAGGAGACGAGAATTATCTCTTCCCCGGAATTCTTCAGATCGGAGAGCACGGAAACGAGCTTCCGCACTCTCCTGATATTGAGTTTTCCGGTGGCGTGAGTCAGCGTCGACGTGCCGACCTTTACGACGATCCTCATTTTATCTCAACGCTCTTGCCGGTCCTTGCGGATTCGTATATCGCGTCGATTATCTTCATGAGCCATACGCCGTCCTCGGCGGGCGCCTTGCAGGGAGCCTTACCCTCGGCGGCGTCTACAAAGCCTTTTATCTCGCCGCCGAACGCCGGTCCGAAGCGGAAGGAGTGCTCGCCCTCGGGCGTGAAGGTGACGAATTTGCCGTCCTTCGTGGTGAGTACGTTCATGGAATTGAGAGAGGTACCGGCTTTTGTGCCGAATATCTGAACGTCTCCGCAGTCTCCTTCGATATTGAGGTTGAAGCTCGCCTCGATCGACATGGTGAGACCGTTGTCAAAGCGGATCATCGCGGAGCAGAGATCTTCGACGTTGTACGGATGGTCGCCTTCCTCCACGTGCCAGCCCATCGCGCTCTCCGCACGGTGCATCCCGAGGTTCGCGTACGTCACGCCGTAGGCGGATACGGGCTTCGGGCAGCCGGCGAGATATCTGGTGAGGTCGATAACGTGGACGCCGAGGTCGATCAGGGGACCGCCGCCGGAGAATTTCTTATCGCCGAACCAGCCGCCGGGGCAGCCGTTCTGACGCAGATACGTGGCTTTGGCGTAATAGATATCGCCGAAGGTACCTTCGTCAATGAGTTTTTTGACGGCTTCCGCGTCCTCGCCGAAGCGGCGGACAAATCCGAGCTGCAGAAGCTTACCGGCTTTTTTCGCCTCGTCGTACATCTCGGAGGCTTCCTTTGCGTTGAGCGCCATGGGCTTTTCGCAAAGGACGTTCGCGCCGCCGCGCAGCGCGGTGATCGTGCAGTCCTTGTGAGCGCTGTTCCATACGCAGACGCTGACGCAGTCGAGCTGCTCGTTCTTCATCATTTCGGCGGCGTCCGTATATTTATGCGGGATATTGTACTGTTCGGCGTATTTGTCGAGCTTTTTTTCGTCAATGTCGCAGCAGGCGACTATCTCGATTCTGCCCTCGGCTTCAAGCGCCTTGTAGCCGTTCATGTGGAAGTGGCTTATGCCGCCGCAGCCTATTATACCGACTCTCGTTTTTTTCATTTTCAGTTCTCCTCTATCGTTTTCTTAAGAAATTCAACAGCCATGCCTATGTCTCTTGCCGGATCGTCGCCGGCCTCGCGCTCTATCGTAAGGAAGCCCTTGAATCCGATATCTTCAAGCGCCTTCAGATACGTCGGGAAATTGACGCTTCCTTCTCCGAGCGGTACTTCGCGGAAGAACGGGATCCCGGCAAGATCCTCGGGCGCCGGGGTGACGCCGTAGATGTATTCGGGGTTCGTTTTATGAAGCATGACGCCGTCCTTTGCGTGGGTGTGGACGATATATTTTTTCAGATTGTGCACCGCGGCGACCGGATCGTCTCCCGTGACCATAACGAGGTTAGCGGGGTCGAGATTGACGCCGACGCCGGTGGAATCAAGCCCGTCAAGGAATTTTTTGAGCGTCGCGGACGTTTCCGGACCGGTCTCAACGGCGAAATGCGAGCCGATGGAATCGGCGTATTCGGCGAGCTGACGGCAAGCCTCCTGCATTATCTTGTATCTTTCGTGCGAGGGATCCTCCGGGACGACGCCGATATGGGTCGTGACGACGTCCGTCTCAAGATCCTTGGCGAGGTCGAGGATGCGTTTCGATTTTTCTATAAGCCCGGGATTCAGCTCCCTGTGACCGAAGCCGCGTCCGAGATCTCCGCAGATAGCGGAAAACACAAGACCGTTCGACTTGACATAGTCAAGAAGCTCGCGTCTGGCGGCTCCCTTGAGGTTTTCGGGGCTGTTCTCGCCCGAGGTAGAATACATCTGTAAGCCCTGCGCGCCGATCGAAGCCGCGCGTTTCACCGCTTCGCGGGTAGGCAGTCTGAACGAATCAAGCATTACGCCGATCGGAAATTTATACATGTCGGTATCTCCTTTTATTTAGTATATTCATAATACAATAAAACCTCCGGTTTGTCAATACGTTTGAAAAAAGAATTGAAGAATAAACCCCCGCCGAACAGCACGAACAGCCGCGCCGCCGCGTCCCGTCGTCCCGAGCGAAGCTTTAATGTCATCCTGAGCGCAGCGAAGGATCTCCTTCGATTACTGTCGCACATCAAACCGTGCCGCCGTGCTATCCGCGTTCCGGAGCTGCCCCCCCACCAGCCCGGAACGCGATGATCCGGCAGAGCCGGATCATAAAGGCGAAAACAGCCGTTTAAGTTATCAGTTATCAGTTATCAGTTATGAGTTATGAGCGCT
>CACWOQ010000091.1 GCA_902762505.1 uncultured Ruminococcus sp.
GAGCGCCGAGATCCGCAGATGCTCCGAGGCGTTGGAGGTGCTGCGCAGGAACGTTAAAATCTGCGACCGCATCCTGATGAAGAAGCCCGATATCGAACAACGGATGCGGGAGATCAGAGAGATCTCGGAACAGAAACGGTATATCCCCGAGGTCGCCGCAAAACAGAACACAAAAACAAAAACGCGCGGCGTCGCGCGGTAAGGGAGGAGGTGAAAGCTTATGTCAAACTATTTCGACAAGTTTCAGAGAACGTTCCTTTACGACACGGACCGTATGATGCCGATGCCGGAATCACCCTTCGTTTTCCGACTGAACGCGAGCTTCCGCAACCTTGTGGGAAGCATCGAACAGTACGGATTATTGGAGCCGATCGTGGTGATCCCGCACCCGAAGTACAGCGGCAAATATGAGATCGTTTCGGGCGTGCGGCGCTGGATGGCGTGCAGGGAATTGAATTACACCAATATTTCGTGCATCGTCGCCGACAATATGACCAGAGACGAGGCGCTCATCTTTATGGTGGATTCCAACCTTTGCAACCGCGATTATATCCCGCCGACCGAAAAGGGCAAGGCATACAAGCTCAAGCTGGAAGTGATGGCGCGGCAGGGCTATCGCAGCGATCTGGACGAAACTTGTACACAGCCTGTGCACAAGTTAAAAAGTGTGGAGAGGATCGGCGAAGAAAACGATGAAAGCCGCGAGACGGTGCGTCGGCTGATTCGTCTGACAGAGCTGATCCCGGAGCTGCAGGAGCTCGTGGACGATCGTCGCATTGCGCTCGGCCCCGCCGTGGAGCTCTCATATCTGCCGGAGGATATGCAGAGGGCGGTTTACGATTACTATGCCGAGAACGAAGTGACGCCCTCCTATTCGCAGGCAAACCATATGAAAAAGCGCTGCAACGACGGCACCCTTACGCCGCAGGCTCTGACGGATATTCTGAACCAGCCCAAGCCGAACCAGGTGGAGATGTTTCGCATCCCGGCGGATCGCATCCGTCCATTTCTCGATCCCAAGCTGCCGAAGGATAAAATGCTGGACGTGATCGTAAAGGCGCTGGAATACTACGCGAGAGCTATGGAAAGAAAGAAACGCGACCGCGGCGCGCGCTGACGCTTCTTTCGACATTATCATAAAGAAAGGGGTTATGGCAATACTACAATCTCACTTTTTAATATTCATCAATGTGTCATAACCTCCGTTTCTCTAAAGAAATCTGGAGGTTTTTTTATGAACAAATCAGAATTCAAAGCCTTGTACAAGGTCATGTTCACCGAGTACCCGGACGTGGTGAACGTGCAGCAATTATGCGAAATGCTGGGCGGGATCAGCGATAAAACCGCTTACCGTCTGCTGAAATCCGGGGTCATCAAAAGCATCTACGTCGGCAAGCGGTATCTGATCCCGAAGCCGTACGTTCTTGATTATCTGTCAACGGCGCAGGCATAAAATCCCGTGTGATAAACGTTGCCGCACATTTGCCTCTCGCGGGTATTTGTGATAGAATATCCGCGATGACGGCAGATGAATACACGCTACAAGAAAGGAGTATTAAATGGTAGCAGGACATCTCAGAGAATTATACGGGACATGGTATATGTCGATCAGTTTCCCCGGTGCGGACGGAAAAAAGAAAAGCCTTCTTCGTTCCACCGGTCTGCCCGTGAAGGGAAACAAAAAGAAGGCTGAAAAGATGTTATCGGAGCTGAAGGCAGAAACCCAAAGACAGTTGAACGAAGCGCATACGGCGAAGGTGCAGCCGAAAGAGGAAATCACCTTTTCGGCATACCTTTCGGATTGGTTGGAGATGATACGACCGAGCGTTGAGGTTACTACCTTCTCCGCTTATGAGCTGGGCATCAAAAGAAGGATCATTCCGTATTTTGACAAAACGCATCCCGGCTTGAAGCTTTCGGAGGTCACGCCGAAAATGATTCAGGATTATTACACCTACGAAATGAAGGTGAATCATCTGACAGCAAATACCGTACTGCACAGGCACGCGAACATCCACAAGGCGCTGAAGCACGCTTATCGAACCGGGCTGATCTCATTCAATCCTTCGGATATGATCGTCCGTCCAAAAAAGCAGGCTTTTGAAACTTCTCCGTACAATCGGGAAGAACTGGAAGCTTTATTCGAAGCAGCAAAAGGCACGAATCTTGAGTTTGCGGTTATTATGGCGGCTTTTTACGGGCTGCGGCGCGAAGAAGTGGTTGGACTGAAATGGAAAGCGATCGATTTTGATTTGAAAAAGATCACGATCCAGAGCGTTGTGACCGAGGCGCTTGTTGACGGCAAGCAGACGCTGGTGCAGAGAAACACGCCAAAGACGAAATCAAGTCTCCGCTCGCTGCCGCTGGTGCCTCCCGTGGAGGAAATGCTGAAAAACATGAAACGGGCGCAGGAAGCGAACCATGCGCTGTGCGGCAAGAGCTACAACAAGGAATACCTGGAATATGTGTATGTGGATCAACTCGGCAATCTGATGAAGCCCGGTTATCTGTCAGACCGTTTTCCGAAGTTTCTTGAAAACAACGGTCTCAGGCGTATTCGGTTCCACGATCTGCGGCATTCGTGCGCGACGCTTCTTTACGCAAACGGCGTAGCGCTCAAGGATATTCAGATGTGGCTCGGGCACAGTAATATCTCCACCACGTCCAATATCTATACCCATCTCGATTTCAGTTCCAAGGTCGATTCGGCAAATGCCATTCTTGGAATTCTGACAAATTAAGCGAAATAGGGTATCGCAGGACACCTCCGGCAAACCTTCCGAAGTACAAAAGAGCACGTAATATCAACGGTTCTCAGCATTTGTGAGCACCTCCAAAAAATCAAAAACAGCAGATAACGACGATTCTTCGCAATGTCTGCGATACAGGATTTATTGAAGGTAAAAGCCCCGAAAACCGCATAAAACAAGGGCTTTCGGGGCTTTGCGATGGTGCTGGTGACCGGGATCGAACCGGTACTCAATTGCTTGAACGAGATTTTAAGTTTTGCCCGAACCGCGGAATGAGAAGCGCATCTGTCGGAAGCTGACGGAACACAGCGGACGCCGGTTCCGAACGGCGCAACATGATAAATCCGATGATGAAGCGCGGAAAAGTCTTGTGTGTCCGGTGATTCGGGCTGGTGGCAACCCCTTGGAAAAGCAGCGAACCCTTTGGTGTCAAACCGGTGACAAATCAATGCCACATTTTTCAAAATGTTTTACAAATCATATCTTCAATAAACCTTCTGCCATCGATAAATCAATAAAAAAGAAGGTTTTGCATATGACAAGAACACAGTACGAAGCCCTTTTTGCGGAGTATCCCGACGTGGTAACGCTTCCGCAATTCTGCAAGATGCTCGGCGGGATCGGCGATAACACCGCCCGAAAGCTGATGCGCGAAAACGTGGTACGGCACTTCGTGATCGACCACGGTTACATGATTCCGAAAACCTGCGTGATCGATTATGTGATGAGCAAGCACTATAAGCTTTACCGTTTGAAGCTGAAGGCGAAGCTTCCGATCCGTATGCCGAAGGGAGGTTCCGAAAATGAGCTTCCTTGAAAATCTGTTCTTCGGCAACGTCGATCCACAGGCGCGGACGGTGAAACCCGGCAGCCGCGCAGATAAGCTGAGAACCTTTATCACGGATCACTGGCCGGGGATAGAAAACGCTTTACCCGATGAACAGCGCGGCGTGCTTGAAAGAATCATGGACGCACAGGGCGAGCTGGATACGATCTCGGAGCTGGACAGCTTCATCGTCGGCTTCCGCCTCGGCGCGGCGTTTACGTATGATGCGTTTGTGAATACCGACACGCCGTATCGGGACTTAATGAAAAAGCTGTAATCAATACATTCAACAAGCCCCTGTTTGTTTGGTATTATGGAAATATCAGATAGGCAGGGGCCTTTTTTTGTTACATTATCAGTATAACAAAAATCTCCAACGAAGTCAAACCAAACGATAACAGACTTGAAAAAAGGATTAATCCGTAAAGTATTCGGACGCCAACAGCTGCTTGCGCATTTTGTCGTACGCGCCGTCGATGATGTGCTTCGCCCAGTTGCCATCCTCCATTTCAAACGCCTCCGCAATGCTGACGTAGGAATTTGCGTGCAGGGGCTTTGGTTCGCGTTCTCCCTTTTTATTTATAATCATTTCCGGCTGCAGGCACTCGGAGCAGAAAGAGAGGTCCATCGCGACCATTTCCTTCTCCCGGTAGGTAAGAGAATCATACGCTTCCATCACGGCGTCCGCGCGCATCGTCTCAAAGAAAACCGTTTCGGGGTTCAGCGAATAATCGCCGACAAGATCTTCACAGGTGAGATCCTCGTCCTCCGCGTCCGGATCGGGCCCCATGTAGTAATAATCCACGAAACGGGTGTTTCGGTCCCCGGCAAGTAAGTATCGGCGCGCCTCTTCCGGAGAGACCTCCGCCGCCTGTGCGATCTTTTCAATGGCCTCGTCGTCGGATCTGCTTCCGTATTCACGATAGAACCGCATCACGTCCCGCAGCTTTTTGTATTGATATTTCGACGGGACCGAATGCCTGCAATAGCTGGTCCGCACGAACTCATGCATTTCGGTTTTGCCGTAATGCTTCGCGTAATCAAAAAACACCTTTTCTTTTTTGACGTCGTACTTCTGCAGCGCCTTCATTATCCCATTCAGATATGCGCTTTTCAGATCCTTAAAGCAGCCCTTGACGTGATAACGGACCTCAAAGGCCGACACTGCCAGATTGATCAACGGTTCGCTGACCGAAAAAAAATAATTCAGCGACATTTCTTTTCCATCAGCGAGATAGTTTTCAATATGCCGCTGCATCGTATCGTTCATATTGCAACCGGGGATCGTTGCCTTTTCAACCGGACAGGCCTTGCGCAAAAAACGGTAGGGGTCTACGCGGACCTCTTCGTCCTTCTCCTTTTTCCTTTTCGGGCGGTCGTCATCATCATCGTCTCCGTTTTCTGTTTCGGCAAAGTAATCGTCTTCCTCGTCCGGGGCCTCGCCGTCGTAATCGTATTCAAATTCGCTTTCGTCGTAATCTTTTTCGTAAACCTCGTACAACGATTCAACCTCCCGTTGCTATGCCGAACCGAAACCGCCCGACGGTGCGGCGGCGTAAAATCTGTCTTTGTTCATATCCGT
>CACWOQ010000092.1 GCA_902762505.1 uncultured Ruminococcus sp.
TTGCTCGCAGTCGCTCGCAGCTAAATTGCTCGCAGTCGCTCGCAGCTAAATTATCTCGCTGCGCTCGATAGCTAAATTGTCCCATAGGGACAGCTAAATAAAATTCGCCTTTTTCAGCTCGGCAAAACCGAATTTAGCTGGGCGAAGCAAATTTAGCTGGGTGAAGCCCAATTTAGCTCGCCGCAAGGCGAATTCAGCTGCGGTGTACTTCCTTACGAAGTACACCGCAAAGACCGCTTTTTGTTTGCTTTATTATTTGTCCGCTTTTGCGGCTTTGAGCTCGTTGATCTTGTTGAGTATGGCTTTGTCCTTGTAGAGGAAGAAGAGCACGGCGCCGATCGTGCACGCTACGGTCGCTATAACGGCGACTGCACGGTACTGACCCGCGGTGACGATCTCGACGCCCGCCTCGTTCAGCTTTTTAGCCGTGACGGAGGTGTAGAGCAGCATAGACAGAGCCTGACCGACCTTCATCGCAAACGTTCTCGCCGCGAAGAACATACCGGAACGGTCCTCGCCCGTCTTCAGAGTGTTGAGCTCGGAAACGTCGGCGACGCACGCCTGCGGGAGTATGCCGAGTATAGCCATCGGTATACCGGCGAGCACCGCGACGATTATGCCGAAGATATGGACCGTGCCGACGGCGGCGTCGCTCGATACGGCGGTTATGAGGAACACCGACGCGTAAACGAAGAATCCGGTTATGATCAGATTCTTCTTGCCGAGCTTAGGCGCAAGCCGGTTGACGACGGGATAAAGGCTGAGACTTACCACAGTCATGAGTACGGTAAGATAGAACGTCCTGTCCGAATCTATGCCCATGAGGTTCGTTTCAAAGTCCGCAAGACCCGTCTGGAAGAGAGTGACGGCAAGGAAGTATATAACGTCGCTGTATACGAAGCGGCGGAACTGAGCGTCCTTGAACGTTGCAAGAAGAGAACCGAACGCCGGAGTCTGAACGGGTTTGCTGTCTATGTATTCCCTTTCCTTTATGAAAAAGGCGGGAACGAGCATCGCTATCGCGGCGACGGCGGAAAGGATGCCTATCGAAACGCGTATCGCCGTCTGCTCGCCGAGCGAGCCTTTGAGCATATCGGCGAGGTTCGGCATGAAAGTCGCTACGGTAAGACCGGCTATGTACGTGAAGGAAATGTAGGTGGAAACGTTGATCCTGTTCTGCTGAGTGTCGCCGAGCTCAGCGATAAGCGCGTTATACGGCGTGCAGTATATCGTCATGAACAGGTAGAAGAGCATCAGAAGCACGAAGATTATCGCGTCGTTCGCTATGATCGAGGAGGTCGAGGGGAGAACGAATACGCCTACCGTGCAGAGCGCGAACGGTATCGCCACGGCTTTCATGAACGGTATGCGGCGTCCGCCCTTGTAGTTGCTTCTGTCCGACCAGCTGGCGATCAGCGGGTCTGTCACGGCGTCAAAGATACGGCCGACAGCCGTGATGATGCCGAAAAGCGTGATGCTTGCGATTATCGGATGCTGTGTGATGAGAGAGCCGAACAGACCGTTTGTCTTGCCGGCTTCCGCGTTTCCGGTGTACAGGTGAACGAGCCACGTGGAGATTATACCGGAGAGCAGGCTCCAGCCGAACTGTCCGACGGCGAATATCCACAGGACCTTGTTCGTGATTTTTTTCTTCATATGCAGATCCTTTCGATTATGTCATTTTTATCATTGTATCATATTCGTACAAAAAAATCAACAGATTTTCGCCTTTTTACGGAATATTTTTGTGCAGATTTCAGGTACTGATACGGCTTTACGAAAAAAAACGCCAGTCAGGGCGTTTTATTCACACAAAGCGTCGGCGAGCGCTTTGAAATCGGCGACCGAAAGCGCCTCGCCGCGCACGCGCGGATCGAAGCCGCACGAGGCGATCGCTTCGTTAATTTTTGTTTTATCGAGCCGCTTGTCGGCAGACAGAGCGTTTGAAAGCGTTTTCCTCCGCTGTAAAAACGCGTATTTTATTATCTCGAACATAAGCTCCCTGTCCTTCGGCTCGTATTCCGGAAGCCTGCGCAGTCTCAGCCTCAGCACCGCGGAATCGACCTTCGGGGCGGGGAAGAAGCATCCCGCGGGGACGGAAAGTATCTTTTCGGCGTCTGCGTAGTATGCGACGGACGCGGTGACCGATCCGTATTCGGCTGAGCCCGGCTTCGCGGTCAGTCTGTCGGCTACCTCGCGCTGGATCATCACCGTCACGTATTCGAAAGGCGCGCCGGATTCGAGCAGACGCATTATGATCGGAGAAGTGATGTAATACGGAAGGTTCGCGCATACCGTGACGGACGTCCCGGAAAAATGCTCCTTTAACAGAGCGTTAAGATCTACGTTCAGTATATCGTCGTTTATAAGAGTGAAGTTGTCGAAGTCCGCCATCGTTTTCCCGAGGATCGAGACCATTTTCCTGTCTATTTCGACGGATACGACCTTCGCGTATCTTTTGCACAGCTCGGTCGTAAGAGAGCCGATGCCGGGCCCGATCTCGAGGATCCCGTCGCACGGAGCGGCGCCGCAGTCCTCGGCTATCGCCGAAACGACTCTGTCGGATATAAGAAAGTTCTGCCCGAAGCGCTTATCCGGCATCGCGTCGAATTCGCCGAGAAGAGCGCGAACGGTATTCAGATCTGTAAGCTTCAAAATTTTTTCCTCCGGGTGCTGAAAATTAGCGAAAACATCTTGACATTTCAGAAAAAAAGTGGTATAATCATACCCGCTTGATGATATTGTATCACAAATTGCGCAAATTGTCAAGATGCTAATGTGGCTCAGCTGGCAGAGCAGTTGATTCGTAATCAACAGGTCATGGGTTCGAATCCCATCATTAGCTCCAGAAAAAGCCTCGCTTTAGCGGGGCTTTTTTAATCAAACATTATCCGGAAGTAGACAGGAGTGGCGGACGGGTGTCCGTATCATTGAAATGAACGAGATCACGTTGGAACAGCTTTACGATATGCCGAAGGATGGATACGCGCTGTATGATATAAGAGACGGCGTGTCTTTTTCCTACGGTACGATCCCGGGCGCCGTAAGCGCGCCGGACGTAACGGAGCGCGCGCTTGAAGGCTCGCTGCAAAAAGACGTCAAAGCTGTGCTGTTCTGCATGCACGGCGAGCAGAGCGCCGCCGCCTGCGAACGCCTCTGCGAGCTCGGATACGACGCGTACAGTCTGACGGACGGCTACGCCGGATGGCTGAAAAAGCAGATGATAAAAAAAGACAGATCGGCTGAGATCGAGGAAGCGCTGCGCGGCAGAAGAAGATTTCGTGAAACGCTGTTTTCACCGTTTGCGAAAGCCGTGCGCGATTACAAGCTCGTCGAGCCCGGGGATGTGATCGCCGTCTGCATTTCCGGCGGTAAGGATTCGATGCTCATGGCGAAGCTGTTTCAGGAGCTGCAGCGGCACAGAAAATTCCCGTTCGGGCTTGTGTTCCTTGTTATGGATCCGGGATACAACGAGCTGAACAGAGCGCTGATAGAGAACAACGCGGAAACGCTCGGCGTACCGGTCCGTATATTCGACACTCAGATATTCGACGCGGTGTATAATATAGAAAAATCGCCGTGCTACCTCTGCGCGAGGATGCGGCGCGGATATCTGTACGCAAAAGCGAAGGAGCTCGGATGCAACAAGATCGCGCTCGGTCATCATTTTGACGACGTTATAGAAACGACTCTGATGGGTATGCTCTGGGGCGGACAGATACAGGGTATGATGCCGAAGCTTCACAGCACCAACTTCCCCGGAATGGAGCTGATACGCCCGATGTATCTCATACGTGAGGATGATATCAAGGCGTGGAGAGACTATCACGGGCTCCATTTCATACAGTGCGCGTGCAGATTCACGGATACGTGCAGCTCCTGCCGCGACGACGGGACGCAGGTGTCAAAGCGTATGGAAACGAAGCTGCTTATAAAGAAGCTGAAGGAAACGAACCCGAACGTTGATAAAAACATATTCAACAGCATGAACAACGTCTGCCTCGATACGCTTATTTCATATAAACACGACGGGGAAACGCACAGCTTTCTCGATACGTACGATGGGTGAATGTTCATAATGAACGCGGAGCCGGGTGAAAACCCGGCTCCGCTCAGATCGAAGACAAAGCCCCTTTCGGGATTTTGTCTTCACTCTGAGACGCCGTAAGGCGTCTTTTGCATATTGGTTAAAGATTGCTATTTCAACAGAATCGGGGTTATCGTTGAATTTCGTAACACTCATATCAATCCGACAGTTTTCCGGAGCGCAGGTATTCTTGGAGTATTTCTTCCACCTCTGCTTCAGTCGGCTCGTAGGAATCATCAATTTCGTTGCAGATCCAGGCATAGTAGCACATGATCGCTTCAATGAATGATGTCAGGATCTCTTCTATCGTCCAATGCTCTTCGCGCACCGCAAGCCGCAATTCAGGGATATCTGCAGGATTATCAAACACAGGATAAGAATCGAAATCTGACCAGTAAAACAGATACCCTACGCGTTTGCCATCACTTCTGATTAAGTAATGCTTATAATCAAAATTCACCCAAAAAGTAATTGGAATGCGATAATTGCTCTCAATCCATTCAACAAAAGCGCGCAGTTCGGCCTGTGTTGTTTCGGGAATCTTTCTATCAAAGCCAATAGTGAACCCCGGCTCTATTTCTTTTGCTGTCGCTGATCTGCGTTTGGCGTTATCCTATTACGAAGGAAATGTACTGTCGCATCCTCGATGCCCTCAGGGCGCAAAAGCTGGACCAGCCTTTGCAAAAAGATGATTTCGCTTGCCTTTGACGGGTAGAAGTGATATTACATATTAAACGTTCTTTATA
>CACWOQ010000093.1 GCA_902762505.1 uncultured Ruminococcus sp.
CGCCGCGTGAAAAATTCCACCCTGCTGCGCAGCAGGGTGGAATTTCCACACAAAATATTTTTGTTTTTTTCACTGTCTACTTGACAGGGGGCGCATCAGCATTGCCTTCCGGCGGTTTTTTTACATCCGTTTATTGATCTTTATCTTATAAGTGACCTCAAACGAGCCGAGCGCGGCTGTCACGCGGGTGACGCCGGGCTTTCCTTTCATTTTTATGATACCGTTTTCATCGACCGATATCAGCTCTTCGTCGTAGCCGTAGTACACGATCCCGTCCGAGGCGTCGCCCGTCTCCTTCCAGCTTCCGTTGCTGTACTGTACGAGTACGCGGATCTGTTTTCTCTCGTCCTCGGCGAGGCTGAGCTTGTATTCATCCTGAGTCGGCGCGACGTCGACCGGGTATTTCGACTCCTCCGAGAAATCGAAGCCCGCGGGGTACACGTAGAACAGGACCTCCGCCGTAAGTCCGCCGCCGGCTTTCACGTCGGCGAACGTATAGCCGACGCGCCCGGCTTTTACGACGTCGCCGTCTGCGCTAATGACCGAGCGGTCGTAGTTATCTATGGATTCGATCTTCGCGGGGCTCGCCGAATACGTCGAGTCAAGGCTTATCATCTCCACCGTCACCGATTCTCCCTCGCGCAGTCTGTAAAATCTCGGGGGCGTTGTCTTCGGCATTACGTTTATGCTGTGAAGCGCTTTCCTCGGCTTTGCGGCGACGGCGCGCTCCTCGCTTTTCTTGTCTTTCTCGGAATAGAAGCCGTTGCATTTTTTGATCGAGTATTCGTGAAAACGCGTGCCCCAGTAGCCCCATTTGTCGCCGTACGCATAGCCCAGGAGATGGAGATCTCCTTTTTTGACGTGGTGATGCTCGTCACCGGCGATCCCGCTGTTGTGGCACATATATCCGATCTTTTCGCGCAGCTCGTTGCAGCGTCTGAACCTCAGACCGTTGTCCGATTCGTAGATCGCAAGCATGCTGTCCGCGGTGAAGCGCTTATCCGTCGATATGGCGATGAATTTGCCGAATTCGTCGCTGTAAACCACGTCGAACGAATCGTTTCCGCCGCCTGCGCGCACCGCCGCCACGCCTCTCTGTCTTATTTTGCCGGGCCAGTCGGGATCAGTCGCGTCCGCAGTCGCCGCCATGGTGTACGAATAGCCTGTGCCGTCCTGCCTGCGTGAAGTCTTTGTATAGTAGATATAAAGCACGTCGTTTGACACGACGAAGGAGAATTCGCCCTCTCCCCACGCGGACCATTCGCCGTCGAAGTATATTATCGGCGCGGGCTTGCCCATCCAGCGAAGCTCGCCCTGCTCCGTCATCCTCTGCTCTCCCCAGCCGTCTCCGGTCCATTTTTCAAACGGTCCGTCCGGGTTTTTGCTGCGCGCGACGAAGCCGTTGTTGCAGACGCCGCCGTTCGCCGTGAATATCGTCGAAGTGTAGCCGATATAATAGTATCCGCCGAATTTTATTACAGCAGGATCGCATACGGAGAAAAGATCCATTGAATCCGCCGTCGGCGTCAGGACCACGACCTCGTCAGACCACGTTTTGCCGCCGTCGTCGGTGTGGCGGTAGGTGAACCAGTCAGCCTCGCCGAGAGCGCCGGGCGAAGCGAACCACGCGTCGGCGTGTTTGTCGTCATAGACCATGACGGAGGGTCCGTATCTGTATCCCCACGTCTGTCCTTCCATAGGAGCGTAAACGTCATACCCCTCGTCCTTTACGACGAGCTTTATCCCCATGTTTTTCATTCGATACACCTCACGTTTATTTCAAGCTCCGTATGTTCAGCCTCGGAGCCTTTTATTTCAACTATATACGTTATGTGAAGCTCACCGCCGAGCTCCGATATACGGTTGTCACAGCAAAGCGTTACGATGCCCACCTCAAAGCTGCCGAAGCCCGTGTCATACACGGCTATATATCTCTGCCCCTCGGCAAACATCATAACTGTCTTGACGGGTCCCGATCTGTATATCGACACGCTGCCGGGCTTTTTGTCCGAAAACGTGACGGACGTCACGCTGCCCTCCATCCCGGTGACCTCGCTTTCCGGATAGCTTATGCAGAAAACGCCGTCCTCATATTCAAGCTCGCCCTCGCTTTCGACGCGGGACGACATATCTCCGACGAGCGGCGATCCGTTCTCCTCATCCTCAGGCTCCGGGATATGGAGCCTCTGTTTTGAATCTATCGTTATTTTTACCTTTTTTACCATACCGCACCTCTTACGCCTCTATTTTATCACATAAACGCGGATTTGTCAGTATGAAATTGTAAATTTGAGAAAAAGTCCGTTTTTTGCATGCATTCTCGGAACAAAAACAGCGCACGTCTGATGCCCGACAGTCATAAGGAAGTTTTTTCACCTCACGTTCGAGTGGTGAGTAAGTGCGCACTTAAGAAAAGCAGACTGAGAACAAAATCAGTCTGCTTTTTCGTTTCAACCGGTATAATGAAGACGTTCGCTTCGCTCACTAATGAAGACGGGCTATGCCCTAATGAAGACGGCAACTGCGTTGCCTAATGAAGCGAAGCCGCATTCGAATTTCTTCATTAGCGAAGCGTCTTCATTTCTTCATTAGCCCGCTTGCGGGCGTCTTCATTTTCGGCGCGGCAAAGTTTATATATAATACTTCCTTATCACGCCGCGCCGAACCGTGCGCTGTTTTTTTATTTAATTTTCGTTATTTTCCGGTTCAGCCGCGGGTCCGCCTTCCGTCTCCTGAGAAGCTTCCGTTTCGGGCAGAGCTTCCGTTTCGGGCAGAGCTTCCGTTTCGGGTATAACCGGCGTTTCGGCAAAAGCGCCAGCGCGCTTCACCGCAGCCCTGTACGCCGAAAGCTTTGCGCGTCTGCGGCGTCTGTCGCTGCGCACGTTTCTGATCACGCCGTACGCCACGACGGCTATACCGGCTATCGCAAGCACGGCGCCGATCCTGAAGCCCTGCGGCGTGAACGACAGCTCGACCGTGTGCTCGCCCTCGGGGACCTCGAACGCGAGGAGTGCGCCGAACACCTTGTTGTTCGCTTTGAATTCAACGCCGTCCTCCGCCTCGGTGACGGTCCCGTCAAGCTTGACGCGCTTGCCGTCCACCTTTACCGTCCAGCCCTTGTCGAACGGTATCGACGTGTACATCATCGTATCGCCCTCCGCCATGTTGACGGTGGCTTTTATCTTCGTATCGGAGAAATAAGTGATCTCGGGCAGGCTTTCGGTAAGCTCTGCATACGCCGCCTCGAACGCTTCGCTGTCGAAGTAGTAAACGTATCCCGTATTCTTATAATAGTACAGGTTGCCCGCGGAATCTCTTATGCACACCTCGAGCTTGACCTCGTCGTTTGCTTTGAATTCGCCGAGATAGTAGAGCGTATGCGTTTCGTTCGTCAGATAGTTGAACGATCTCGTCGGATCAGAGGTGCCGTCCTCGTGCGTGTTCTTGACGCGGCAGAGCGTGTCGCGCGGGTATTCGGACGGCAGCTGGAAGTATACCGAGCCGTCCTTCGGCACGGTGAAATTGATCGTCAGCGTTCCGTTCGTGCCGGATTTGGAATTTGACCACTTTCTGTGGTTCTTGCTGACCGACGACTGCGACAGGCCTTCGCTTTCAAAATCCGAATCTCCCGTGACGAGCGCCTGATATATCTGCACGTCGTGTCCGAGCATTGCGGATATCATGGAATTGAGCACGTCCGGCGCGGAGAATTCGCTTTCTATATCGTAATTTCTGATATTTTCGCTCACACCGAACATCACCGGAAGAGCGTGATCGTTTTTGAAAGCGTAAAGCATGTTCTTTTCCGGATCGTAGTCCTCAGCCGTCACGTCCTCGCCGAGCTTCGTCGGATCCATTTCGGAAAGATATTCCGTGTATTCCGGCGGCAGATCGTTCTTCTTCTCATGCAGTACGTATTTTATCCCGAGAAGCGAATCGTTCACCACGTTTCCGCCGACGTATCTCGACCAGTGAGATTTTGACGCGTAGCCCATCTTGAACAGCAGTCTTATCACGGAGGCGTTGAGCGTAGAGGTGGAGTTCGTTATGCCGCGGATGCGCAGCGTCATGTTGTCGTTGACCTTGCGGTGCTTGATCTTTTCCATACGGTACAGCGTGTTGTCGCTCTCCTGTACGGATCTCGTTATGCCGGACCAGCGGTCCATAAACGAAACGTAGCTTTCCCTCGTTGAATAGTAAACGTCCTCGTGCAGTCTGAAAACGTCGTAAATGCCGTTCACCATAAGCTCGAAGCACACGACGCCAAGCACAAGTCCCGTCGCTCCGCGCTTTTTATGAGACGCCGCCCACAGCGCCGCGAGCAGTATGCCGAGCATAGCGATCGAGAACCATATCGTATAGAAATTCTGAATGAACGTGAATTCCTTGTCGCCCGAGCGTTTGATCGTGAAATCCGCGTCCGGCAGAGCCTGTACGATCACGATCAGCACTCCTATCACGCCGCCGACGCCGAGTACCGTCCGGTAAAGCTTTGAATCGAGACAGCGGAACGCCTCGTACGCGAATACTATCACAAGGAAGCAGAACATATAACTGTAACGGTAGTTCAGCCAGTTCGGCTTCTGCAATCCGTGCCAGAAAAGGTCGATCGTCGAGCCGGAGAACGAAAGGATCATGAGCGCAAGGATTATCGCGCTCATTATCTTCTCGCGTCCCTTGACGCGGTTCGATATGAAATATACCGGCAGAAGCGTAAGACAGATCAGTCCGCAGTAAATGAACGGCAGACCGTTCGGGCGGACGGTGTCGTAAGAATTCGGCAGCATCTGCGTGAAGATCTTTATGAAATCGAATCTCGCCTCGAATTTATACGACGGGCTCTGGAAAGTATTTTTGCCGAACTGCAGCGAATAATACGTCGGCAGGATTATGACCGACGCGATCATCGCCGCGATTATCGAGAAAATGAGCCATTTGTAAAACGCGTAGAAGAATTTTTCGAAGTTTTTGAACTGATACTTGCTGAGATAATAGTAGAAGAAATACAGCGTTGAGAATATCGCCGTCATCCAGCCTATATAGAAATTCGATATGAAGCACAGCGCAAGCGTGATGCAGTACAGGTGCGGACGTCCGCGTCTGATGATGCGTTCTATGCCGAGGCAGATCAGCGGCAGGTAAATGAGCGAGTCGATCCACATCGTATTGTGAGCCTGTACGACGGCGTAGCTCGACAGCGCGTAGCAGGTCGAGAATATGACGACGTTTATCGGCTTTGACGGGCGGCTGTTATGCAGATATATCGCGAACGTGAGTCCGCTTGAGCCGACCTTGAGAAGCGTCATCCAGAGCAGGAATTCCGTTATGCCGTTTTCCGGGAAGAAAACGGACAGCAGCGCGAACGGCGACGCCACGTAATATGCGTAGATGCCGGAAAACTCGCCGCCGAGCGACCGGAACCACGTGTAGAACGGGCTTCCGTCGCCCTGAAATATATCGCGCATCGCCTCGAAGAAGTAAACGTACTGACCGTTCAGGTCGAGCACGAGGACCGACTTTTCGGTAATGGGATACACGCCCTTTATCATGAAGATGACCCACATGATGCAGAGCGGGAGGAAGAATGCTCCGACAAGATAGAAGCTTCTCCCGTTCACGAACCCGTACAGGGCGCGTGAAAGAAACGTTTTTCCCTTTTGTGTTTTGATTTGAGGTGCCGTCATATCGTTACGTCCTTTTCGATCTGTAATAGAATATCAGTCATTTCAGCCGCCGTCACGGCGGAATTCAGTTTGCTTCTGAAAACGGCTGAGCCGTACATTCCCCTTGTATACCACGCCATGTGTTTTCTCGCCTCGGCTACCGCGGTCCTCTCGCCCTTTGCGGCGATCATCATGCGCAGATGCTCCGCGGCGCAGGCAAGTCTTTCCGACGCCGTCGGCTCCGTGAAATCCGAGCCGTCAAGCGCGGCTTTTATCCGTCCGAACACGAACGGATCGCCGAGAGCTCCTCTTCCCACGGCGAGAGAGTCTACGCCCGTTCTGCTTATCATCTCACGCGCCGAATCCGCGTCGCAGACGTCGCCGTTGCCCGTCACCGGGACGGATACGGCGGCTTTGACCTCCGCTATGCTGTAAAGATCCACGGTGCCCGGGGCGTACATATCCGCCCTCGTCCTTCCGTGGACGGTTATGGCGGAGGCGCCTGCGCATTCGACCGCGCGCGCAAGCTCGACGCAGTTGCGGTGTTCTCTGTCCCACCCGGTCCGCATCTTGACGGTGACGGGTACCGGAGATACCCTGACCACGGCGTCCACTATCGCGGCGGCGAGCGGCACGTCGCGCATCAGCGCCGATCCGTCCCCGCCCGACACGACTTTTTTAACGGGACAGCCCATATTTATATCTATCGCGCACGGCTTCACCGCCGCGCTTTCGTACAGCGCCTTCGCCGCCTCCGCCATGATACCGGGATCGTGTCCGAAGATCTGCAAAGCGCAGGGACCCTCCTCCACGGATATACGCGACAGCGTAAACGTCTTTTTGTCTTTATAATGTACGGCGACGGACGAGATCATCTCCGTGGTACAGCCGTCCGCACCGTACCGCCGGCAGATCCGCCTCATCGCCGAATCGGCGGCGCCCGCCATCGGCGCCAGAAAAATCCTCATCGGTGACTCCTCCGCTGAAAGCACGGTCATATGCCTTTCCGTTATACTTTCACATCCTTTATTCTACATTGGATTTATGAAAGCAAGATTACGGTAATATTTAATAAAAATAAATTCTATGCTCTTACCGGGCGTTATATAAAAAATTCAAAGAAATAGCTCCGTCAAGGATTGACACGGCGGCAATTATATGATAAAATAAGATGAGAACAAAAAAGAAGGAGGACATCATGGCGGATATGATCAGATGCCCGGCATGCAATGCCGAGACTTCGGCGTCCAATAAATTCTGCGAATTCTGCGGTTCACCTCTCAATGCCGCGCCGGTGAATCCCACAGCTCCGGCAAACGGAAAAAAGATCGAAGAGTACAAGTGTCCCGCCTGCGGTTCGCCGCTCGTGTTTTCAACGGACAGCGGAAAGCTGAAGTGCAGCGCGTGCGACAACGAATACGAGGTCGGTACGATTCAGCAGTATCAGGAAAAAAGAGCGAGTTTAAATGCTGACATTGATAGAATTCTTAAAGAGATTACATCAATACTCGGTATAGACGATTTGGAGGATTAAATATGACAGCTCAACAGTTAAAAAACTCCATACTTCAGATGGCAGTGCAGGGGAAACTGGTGCCTCAAGATCCTAATGATGAACC
>CACWOQ010000094.1 GCA_902762505.1 uncultured Ruminococcus sp.
TGTATTTTTTGTTCCTTCTTCTTGACATAAATAACCCCCATAGTGTAGTCTTGAAAACTTTTGTTTTTTCAAGTGTCTACTCTATGGGGATTATATCATCATCTACCGCCCCACGGGATATTTCTACGATATAATCAAGGTGTTCCGCCCGTACGTTGAAAAGGGCGAGATGCAGCTTCTCAAGGGATACGGCAAGGTCAGAGCGAACGTCGTGGACTGCCCGGATTTCGCGCAGTTCATAGTCGATCACATGTGCGACAAAAACGTAACGTACAACGTCGGCGGCAGGGAAACGTACACGTACGAGGAGATGGCGGATATGTGCTTCAAAGCCGCCGGCAAACCTCTGAAGATCAAATGGGCGCCGATATGGCTCTTCGGTATCCTTGCGAACCTTCCGAAGATCAAAAAGGCGGGTAAGCACGATATAATCCTGTTCTCGAAGTGGACTCTGAGCCACGATCTCGTCGGAGACACGAAGGTCGGCGACGGCAGCTTCGCGGAATATATCAAAAAGAGCTTCGGCGGGGAGGTGAAATAAAATGCCCTGGTCGCTTCTCGGAATACTCTACGCCGTTTGCGCCGTGCTGTGCGCCGTCGGCTTCTATAAATTCGTATACTTTCTGTCGATAGGCTACGGCTTCGCCGTCGCCGGCGGCGGCATCGCCGTTCTCGTGATGTATCTCGTATCGCCCACGTCGACGCCCGCCTGGATCGTCGTCGTACAGACGCTTCTGTTCATCGTTTACGGCGCGCGCCTTTCCGGCTTCCTGCTCGTCCGTGAGCTCAAAAACGCGTCGTTTAAAAAGACGGACGTCGCAAAACAGACGCTTGCAAAGAACAATGAGAAAAAAATGCCGCTGTTCGTTTTGATCGTGATATGGATATTCGTGTCCGCGCTTTACGTCGCACAGCTGTCGCCGATGCTTTTCCGCGTCGTGAACGGCTCGGCGGACGTCGCCGTTCCCGTTGTCGGCTTCGCGGTGTCGGTATTCGGGATCGTGCTTGAATCCGTCGCGGACAAACAGAAATCCGAGCAGAAAAAGGCGCGTCCGGATATGGTGGCGACGAAGGGGCTTTACAAAATCGTCCGCTGCCCGAATTATCTCGGTGAAATAATCTTCTGGACGGGAGTTTTTGTCTCCGGAATAACGACGTACGCGAACGCCGGACAGTGGATACTCGCCGTTATCGCGTATATCGCCATCGTATATATCATGTTCAACGGCGCGCAGCGCCTTGAAAAACGTCAGATGGGGCGCTACGGCGGCAATAAAGAGTACAACGACTACGCCGATAAAACGCCGATAATCCTGCCGTTCGTACCGCTGTACCATCTCAACGGAAAAGAAAAAGAGAAAAAATGAAACAGTTCACGATACCGATGTCGCTTTGTGACTTCATCCCCGTAATACTGTTCGCCGCGGCTTCGGTCATACTGATGAGGGATCTGTACAATAAAATGAGCAAGGGGGCGTTCGCGCTGTTCGCCGCCGGCTCAATCGACGTGATATGCGCCGGTGTGCTCAAGGCGCTTTACAAGCTTTTATACGCCGCCGGCGTCTGCGATTTCGAACCGCTCAACGCAATGTTTTTCCCTGTACAGTCCATCGGACTGCTGCTCGCCGGGCTCGGCGTAACGGCAATGATATGCCACAGGCAGAGCAAGCCCGTCGCCGCCGCCGTCGCACCGCCGCTGTTTTCCGGCACCTTCGTGTTCGTCGGCTTCATGGTAGCCGGGCTCGGCATGCTTGACGCGGCGCTCTGCGTTCTGTCGGTCAAGCTTAAAAAGCCGGCGGTAGCCGTGTTGTTCGCCGTATCGTTCATTTGCTCGCTTGCAATGGGCTATCTGTCGTCGCGCGATTTTGCGCAGGCGTCCATGAACTGGATAGCGGAGGCTCTGAACATCGCGGGACAGGGCGCGCTTTTCGCGGGCGCGCTGATACTTCATAAAAACGGACTCGCGGACCTGAGGCTTCACGGGGGCGAGACCGTGTGACCCGGTGAAGACAAACGGAAAGCTTTTCAGCTTCGTTCTTCCCTGTGTAAACCGAATAAAAAGCGCCGCGCGGAATGCGATTCCCGCACGGCGTTTTTTACGGTCGTTTTTTTATATTGTTATTGACAAACACGGCGAAATATTGTATAATCATTCTGATTAGCGGATTTTTGATCATTTTTTAAAAAAAAGCGGAGGAGAAAAATGGATCTGCAGCATATCATATCGCTGCTCGGCGGCGTGGCTTTGTTTCTGTTCGGAATGTCCGTAATGGGAGATTCGCTGAAAAAGGTCGCCGGCAGCCGTATGGAAATGATTCTGTATAAGCTTTCCGGCAGCACCTTCAAGGGTATCCTGCTCGGTACCGGAGTGACCGCGGTGATACAGTCGTCGTCGGCTACGTCCGTAATGACCGTCGGCTTTGTCAACTCGGGCATAATGAAGGTCCGCCAGGCGATAGGCGTCATACTCGGCGCCATCCTCGGTACGAGCGTCACCGGCTGGGTCCTTTGTCTCAACAGTCTGAGCGGCACCGGCGCGAGCGTTGCGCGCTATTTCAGCACCGAGATACTGACGGGCGTCGTCGCCGTCATCGGCATCGCCGTGTTCATGATAGCGAAAAAATCGGCTCTGAAAAACGTCGGCGGCATACTGCTCGGCTTTTCGGTGCTTATGTACGGCATGAGCATGATGTCTTCATCCGTGTCTCCGCTGCGTGAAAGCGAAGTTTTCATAAAAATGCTGACGAGCTTTTCAAATCCTTTTCTCGGTATCCTCGTAGGTCTGCTGTTCACGGCCGTGATACAGAGCGCGAGCGCCGCCGTCGGTATCCTGCAGGCTCTTTCCGCCACCGGACTCATAGAGTTCAGCGAAGCGCTGCCCATAATCATGGGCATAGGCATCGGCGCGTCCGTTCCCGTCATGCTGAGCGCGCTCGGCGCGGGCACGAACGGCAAAAGAACGGCGTTCGTGTATCTTTTGTCCGACGTTCTCGGCGCGATCGTCTGCGGAGGCGCGTTCTACGCCCTGAACGCCTTCATACATTTCCCGGTGATGGATATGACGATGTCCATGGTGTCGATCGCCATGCTCAACTCGCTGTACAGACTTGCGATAGTCATCGTGTTCTCGCCCGCCGTCGGTCTGCTCGAGCGTATCGTATGCAAACTCTTCCCGGACAGCCCGGACGATATATCGGAGCGCGAGGATATGGACAAGCTCGAGGAAAGATTCTTATCTCACCCGACGCTGTCGCTGCAGCAGAGCAAGACCGTAATAGATTCTATGGCGGGAAAAGCGCTTGAAAGCGTTGAAAGCGCCGTCGCCGTCAGACGCGTATACAGTCAGAACGGAGTAAAAAAGGTCTTCGAGATAGAGGACGTGCTCGACCGGTACGAGGACAAGCTCGGCACGTATCTTTACAAGGTGACAACGGCTGATCTTACGCGCCAGCAGTCGAAGGAGGTCAGCAAATATCTGCGCGTTTTGTCCGATTACGAGCGTATATCCGACCACGCGAGAAATATAGGCGAATCCGTCGACGAGATAAACGTGAAGAAAATAACGTTTTCCGAAGAAGCGGAGCACGAGCTTTCCGTGCTTGAAGACGCCGTCTGCGAGATCACCGGAACGACGATACGCGCTTTCATCTCCGGCGACGTTGAGGAGGCGAAAAAGGTCGACCCGCTCGAGGAGGTCATCAACCGCCTTTGCGACGTGCTGAAGACCCGCCACGTCGAGCGCGTGAGCCGCAAAGAATGCACGCTTGAAAACGGATTCGTTTTCAACGATCTGCTGATCGACTACGAGAGGATCGCGGATCACTGCACGAACGTCGCCGTTGACGTTATCGAATCCGAGAACGACGCTCTGACCGGACACGAATATCACGACAGCAGCGATTACAAGAATACGAGCGAATACGCAAAATGGCTCTCCGAATACGAGAGAAAATACGAGGTATGAAATACAGACACGTCAACAGACCCGGTTTTCTGCTCGGCTTCATAGACTTCTTCACCGCCGGGCTGTTCTTTCTCGTATATATGCCGGCGGGCGGACTTCAGCGTGAGCTTGAGGAGATACTGGGGCATAAGATACGACCGTACCTGCAGGCGTACCTGCTCGGCGTGCCTACGCTGTTCATATACACTCTCGTCTGGATGGCGAACGTTTCGGATGAGCTGAAAAACAAGGCGGAGGAGCTGGGGATAAAAGGACCTCACACGTCGTTTCGCCATATGTTCCTGTGGAACATGCTCGGATGCCTGTGCTTCGGACCGATGATCGCGACGCAAAGATTCTTCCGGACCCTCAACGCGATCGAGCGTTATTACAACGAAAAAAGCGAATAAAACGGTATAAAACGCCGCGCCGAATGCCCGACCGTCATAAGGAAGTTTTTTCACCTCACGTTCGAGTGGTGAGTAAGTGCGCACTTAACAAAAGCAGACTGAGAACAAAATCAGTCTGCTTTTTCGTATTCAACCGGTATAATGAAGACGTTCGCTTCGCTCACTAATGAAGACGGCCTATGCCCTAATGAAGACGGCAACTGCGTTGCCTAACGAAGCGAAGCCGCCCGCTTGAAGAAAACCGTTGAATTCGAATTTCTTCATTAGCGAAGCGTCTTCATTTCTTCATTAGCCCGCTTGCGGGCGTCTTCAT
>CACWOQ010000095.1 GCA_902762505.1 uncultured Ruminococcus sp.
TCGCCTCATCCACCGCAAGCGGTCCCCCTTCCCCAAGAGGGGAAGGTAACGGTCCCCCTTCCCCAAAAGGGGAAGGTAGTTCGCTGCGCTCAGGATGACAAGAAACAAAGCTCTGGATGAGCGGGCGCGGCGGACGCCGTCAGCGTTTTCCGTCTGTCATTTTCTTTGCGATCAGGAATATCACGACTATCAGCAAAACGATCGCGGCTATTATCGCCACCGTCACAGCGACCCTGCCCGTGCCGTCCGTCATACGTCCGTCATCCGACGTATCCGTTCCGGCAGCGCCCGAAGACGCCGGCGCTTTATACGTTCCGTCGCCGTTCGTGACGTCAGGCGAGGTTTCAGCCGACGTTGAAGGCGCCGTTTCACCGGGCGTTTCCGGGGGAGTACCGAGAGCGTTGTTTGAATTGACCGAGCCCTGCGCCGCGCACAGCGCCGTGAACATGACCGAGATCAGAACGACCGACAAAAGTCTGCAAATATTTTTCATATAGATTCCTTTCTTGACACCGGCTTTTCGCCGTTTGCCTCTATTCTTCTCACTATCCGAGGTTATTATGCAGGAAAAAAGATTTGTAAAAAATGACAGCGGTTTCGTCTGCCGCAACTGCGGCGCGTCCGTTCCTCCGCTGTCGTATTCGTCCCGCGACCACTGCCGCGTCTGTCTTTGCTCAAGCCACGTCGACGTCAACCCCGGCGACCGGCAGAACAGCTGCGGCGGGCTTCTCGTCCCGGTCTCTGCGGAGCCGGACCCGAGAAAGGGTTTTATCATCGGATACAAATGCAAAAAATGCGGATCAGCCGTCCGCTGCCGCGCGGCGAACGACGACGACACGGATCTTCTGATCAGACTCACCGTAAACAACGGGTAAGCGTATGAAAAACAAAGCTGTCAAAATTACGGCTATCGCCGCTGTCGCGGCGGCTTTTTGCGCGCTTCTTTATTTCACCGCGGCTTGCTTTGCGCTCGCCGGCGAGGCGGGAGGAGAGGGCGCGTTTTCCTACGCCGTTTCTCACGTTATAACGGATCCGCCCGGCTCAGTATTTTCAAAAACGGTGTACAAGTATTTCGGCGTCGTGACGGACGGCTCCGTCAGATCCGGAAAAAACGGATATCTTTTCCCCGCGTCCTGCGAAAAATTCGACTATGACGCGGATATGCGCGGAGACGCGCTTTTCGGCGAAGACGAGCTTTCGCTCTATCTTTCCGCTCTTTCCGCCAGGCGCGAAGCGTTTTACGCGGACGGCTGTGACTACAAGGTCTTCGTGATACCGAACAGCCAAACCGTCAACCACGCGTATTCGAGACTCAAAAAAACGGGTCAGACAGCCGCGGAGCAGCTTGAAAAATATCTGCACGAAAACGGCTTCGACGGCTTTTATCTGCTCGACTCCACGCTGTCGCACACAAAATACGCCCCTTATCACAACACGGAAAACGCAATAAACGACTACGGCGCTTATCTCGTATACCGCCGTATCTGCGCGCTTATGCCGGATCCGGTAATACGCCGCGCCGATGAATTCGTTTTATCCGATTCCGGGGTGATCTTATCCGAATCGGACGGGCGGTCGCTCTCGGTCGAGGCGGGACTTTCAAAGCTCTGCAAAAACAGAAACGTATTCTACGAAACGGACGGGATCAGAGCGAGATACGCGGCAAAGCAAAACGGGAATCTGACCGTCTGTTGTCTGCTTGACGAATACAACGACTTCATCGGCCGCTCCGAGCTTATCTTCCAGATACCGGACGACTACGAGCGTTCGCTGCTTTTGCCGCTTTTCGCCTCGACGTACACGGATACGGTGTTTTCCGGCTCGCTGTCCTACCCGCGCACGGCGGAATTCGTCACGCCTTCGGCTTGCGTCTGCATAGTCAGAGAGGACGGGCTGTCCGCGCTGCTCGACAAAACGGACGCCAAGTCGTATACCTCGTATCTCGAAGGGCTTGCGAACATTGTTCCCGCCCCCGAGCCTGTCACGGCTTCGCTAAAAAGCGACGGGACCGTCATCATCGCCGGTCAATGCCCGGAAAACAGCTACGTCACGGTCTGTTCCGCCTCGGATAAGAGCCGCGTTTACGCGTCCGACGGGCTTTTCATCGCCCAGCTCAAGGCGCGCAAAGGCGAGACGCTGCGGCTTTACGCCGACAACGGCGCCGGGACTGTATCCGATACGGTGACGTACAGGACGCCGTCCGCCGTGACCGCCGAAAAAAGCGTGTTCGCCGGCGCGTCGTCGATGCTTTATTACTCGCAGACGCTCGAGGATTACACGGGAGAAAACCTTCTGAAGGCCGACAAGCTCGCGCTTATCCGGAGACAGGTGGAAAAAACGCGCGACAGGATCAGATCGTACTCCGGCAAGGATACGCAGATAATAATCCTCGCGGCGCCCGATCCGCTGTCCGTGTATCCGGAGGCGGCGTCAAACGAGCTGTACGAAAAACGCGCCGCCGTGACGAGGCTCGACCAGATCAGATCGGCGCTGTCCGACACGGAGGGCGTGTCGTTTCTCGACGTGAGACCGGTCATGAAGGAAAACGCGGACGTAGGTATGCTTTATTACAGGACCGACACGCACTGGACCGAGCTCGGCGCGTATTTCGGATACCGCGCGATAATCGAGCGCATCTCCGCGGACTATCCGGGTATTTCGCCCGTTCCGTTCACGCGGCTCAACCGCCGGACCGTGACGGCGTCACCCGGTGATCTTTCCGGCTTCGCCGGGCTTTCCGGGATAAAGGAAAAGATAACCGTAATGGATCCTCTGTCGAAGCCGTCCGCCGTGGGTCTGCCGGAAAAGCCCGACACGATAGACCGCTCGGTCTACGGCGGCGAGCTTTATTCCGCCGTGGACAACGCAGAGCTTCCGGTCGCCGTGATGATACGCGACTCGTACAGCGCGAATCTTTTCCCGCTCATAGGCGAGCATTTCAGTTATCTTTACGCGCAGCAGATGTGGCGTTACGAGCCGGAATACAAGAAGATATCACAGCTTTCGCCGGATTACGTCATATACGTCATATGTGAACGCAATCTCGGAATTTTCGAATAGAATTTAACAAAAACCGTATTGACACAAGCCCGTCTTTATGGTATAAAGAATCAAGATAATTCACCGGAAAAGGAGAATCATATGAAAAAATTTATTTGCCCCGTTTGCGGATACGTTCATGAAGGTAACGAGCCCCCGGAAAAATGCCCGATCTGCGGCGTTCCCGGATCCAAGTTCAAGGTAGAAGAATCAACCGAGATGTCCTGGGCTGCCGAGCACGTACTCGGCGTCGCGAAGGACGTCGATCCCGAGATCAAAGCCGGTCTGAAGAGCAACTTCGAAGGCGAATGCTCCGAGGTCGGTATGTACCTCGCGATGGCGAGAGTCGCTTACCGCGAAGGCTACGCCGAAATAGGCGCGTACTACGAAAAGGCGGCGTGGGAAGAGGCCGAGCACGCGGCAAAATTCGCTGAGCTTCTCGGCGAAGTCGTCACCGATTCCACGAAAAAGAACCTCGAGCTGCGCGTAGCCGCCGAAAACGGCGCGACCGCCGGCAAGACAGAGCTTGCAAAGATGGCGAAGGCTCAGAATCTTGACGCCATACACGACACCGTTCACGAGATGGCAAGAGACGAAGCCCGCCACGGCAAGGCTTTCGCAGGTCTTCTCAAGAGATACTTCGGCTGATCGGCAAAAAAGCACCGCAAGGTGCTTTTTTTCGTCTTATGTATTCCCGATGCTCGCCTCACGTGACAGATCTGCTCACAACAAGACCGTAATAAGATCCTTCGCTCCGCTCAGGATGACAAGACGCGGCGGCTCCGACCGTACGTGCTCTGCGGCCTCTAAGCTCTTGGGGGTCCCACCCCTCAAAACCCCCAAACCCCCTTTTCCCCTCCATCAATTTCGAAAATTGATGGGGCGCGAGTCTTCGGATTAAATTTCGAGGAACCTGATTGAATCCCCGCTTGCGGTGCCCGAAGAAGTCTTCGCGGCGCTGCCGCGCCCACGCTCGACTTATTCGACCGCTGCGTGATCCTCGCCTTGCTTCATCCGCCCCCGGCAGCGCAAGGCTCGTCATCCCCCTCTTCCCCTCCATCAATTTCGAAAATTGATGGGGCGCGAAACAGATGGCAGAGAATTTATGATCCGGCTCTGCCGGATCATCGCGTTCCGGGCTGGTGGGGGGCAGCACCGGAACGCGGTTCGCGCGGCGGGCTGATTCGTTGTGCAACGGTGATCGAAGGAGATCCTTCGCTGCGCTCAGGATGACCGGACGCTGCGGCTCGGACGAACGTGCTATGCTTCCCGTTCGCTCTTGGGGGTCCCACCCCTCATAACCCCCAAACCCCCTTCCCCCTCCCACAACTCCGAGAGAGTTGAGGGGGCGCGGAAAAACGCGCGGAGCGCTCATAACTCATAACTCATAACTGATAACTTAAACGGCTTTTTCGCCTTTATGATCCGGCTCTGCCGGATCATCGCGTTCCGGGCTGGTGGGGGGGCAGCACCGGAACAAGGTAGATCGCCTCATCCACCGCAAGCGGTCCCCCTTCCCCAAGAGGGGAAGGTAACGGTCCCCCTTCCCCAAAAGGGGAAGGTAGTTCGCTGCGCTCAGGATGACGGATGACGGGAAGCCGCGCACGGGATCTGAAGACGGCAAAGCCCGGCGGGCGCCGTTTTGCTCTCTGCCGGGCTTTTTTTCGTTTAGAGTTCAGTTCTGCTTTCTTACCGACATATACTCGTCGTATTTTTTATAAAACGGGCACGATCCTGTGTTTCCGCGGGCAAAGCGTTCGGCTTCGTCCTCGTCGAGGTCCATCCGGCAGTAGTACTCATTATATCTGTCGTCGTAATCGTAGTATTCGCAGTCCTCGCATCTTGACTGCGGCGCCGGTTTTTTATTCTGCATCCGAAAGCCCCCGTGCGACGGCAAGATCTATCTTTTCTCTCGTTTTGAGTATATACCCGGCGGATTTCGGCCAGTCCGAGAATTTAAGCGGACGGTCGAGCTCCTCCTCGAGCAGTCCGAGCGTGAACTCTCTGCCGTATATGCTCTCGCACAGACGCAGAGCGCGCAAATCGTCGAGCGCTTCGGCGAAGACCCTGATCCTCACGGATTCATACGCCTCTCCGTTCTGCGCCGGCCAGACGGAGAATCCGTCCCCCGCCTGTGTGAAGTAACCGCACGCCGCGGAAATATACGGGTTTATCGCGTCGTAGCTGCCCTGGTCGTTGTAGAAATTGTAGCCCCACTGCAAAAAGCCTTTTACGTTATATTTGTAAAAGAGGAATCCGATTATTCGGTTGCGGTAAGACGGCATCGAAATAAACCTGTTCGGGACGTCGGTATGCTGACCGCAGCAGTAATAAGTCCACAGCTCCGGGACCTTCGCCTCGTAAAACGGCTCGATGTGGTCACACCCCGGAATCGGATGTTCTATTATCCCCTCGCGGTAGAATTCCACGCTTGACAGCGCATCCATTATCGGATATCCGCGCAGCAGATCCGCTATGCCCTTTTTGGCTTCCTTATACACGGGAAGCTGTTCGGCTGACGGCTCGTCGGAAACGTGGAAACGGCAGTTTTTGTCCACTCCTTCGGATCTGAGTACTTCGAGAAGCTTCGGTATAAACGCGGAAAGGAAGCCGCGGTACTCGTCCCCGGTCGAATCCGTTTCCCATCCGAATATGCGCTTCATCTCTCCGTTTACTTTCGCGACTATCTTCGGCGCGTGCGCGGCGCCCCACTGTGTGAACAGATGGCTTATCTCAAAATGCGTGATCCCGACGCGGCGGCACGTGCGTATGAACCTCTTCAGCCGTTTGAAGCCGAATTCGTACCCGTGATCCGTCACCTCAACGTCGACGAGCTGTACCGTAAGCCGCTCGCCGCCCACGTGAGTATCAAGCGGGGGAGTGAATACCGGCGTCAATATCATATTCATACCGTTATCCGCGGCGACCCTCGCGTAGTTTTCTATGATCTTCCAGTGCTTTTCGGAAAATACCGGCACGTTATAGTAGCTTGCGAGGCAGTCGCAATGGAACCATTGCGTGAAAAGCAGGTCAGACGGCGGAAGCTCCGCGCCGATGACCTTCACCTGAAGCGAACCGGAAAACAGAGTTTCGTCTCCGAGCGTCATTGTGACGTTTACCGTGTGATCTCCCGGCTCAAACCCGTCTTTTCCGGGGACAGCTTCTATCCAGAGCGCGCGCGTTTCCTCTTCACATAAAGGCGCGGCTGTACCGCCGTGCATCAGCGGAAGGAGCGGATCCGGATAAAGCCCCGGGGTCTTTTTTATGTAATCGTCGTCGCAGGCGCCCGGTATGACCGGCATAAGGACGGGGACCTGCTCGACCGTGCGGACGGTGAAATTCAAATCGGACGACACCGATATTCCGGCAAATCCGCGGAACCGCGACGGCGTGCCGTCCATCCTGTATACGAGCTGAAAGCTGAATTTTTCGTTTTTGTAAGCCGTAAGATGCGAAAGGGGCGGCTTATCAATCGGAAGATCTTCAATAAAACATTTTTCAAGTGACGATATGATCCTTGCGTTGAACATCTCAACACCTCCGGATAAGTATTATATACAAATTATAACCGAGATATTTTATGATATTTTGTGCAATTGTATTGACACGAACGAAAATCTGTGTTAAAATACGATTAACAGGCGAAAGCCAAAAACAACTGGGAGGAACATATGAAAAAGTTTACTGCAATTTTTGCGGCGATCGTGCTTATCGCTTCCATGGCGGCGGTCATCCCCGCCCATGCCGCGGAAGAGTTTTCTTACGTGCACATAGTCGCATCGGGTAACGACCCGTACGCCACCTTCAACTTCAGCCCCGACGGAAACAACACGACCATCGATCCCGACACCGTAAAGTGGGCGGCGATAAAATACCGCACGATAACCGAGACCGACAATACCGGCGTTCAGCTGATAGGTCAGTTATACGTCAATCCCGCCGTTGAACCGTTCGTGCCGATTAAGTACGTTCACAGCGGCAACTGGGAGATCACGGTGGTCGACCTCAATTCCGTAAGCGAAAAGACCTCGCTTGAATCGGCGTGGAATTCGTCCAAGTATACGGACGGCTCCGCCGTCAGATTCGACCCGCTCGAATCCAACCGTGACGCAGAGGCTCAGGACGGCGAAAACGACGTTGCCAGAGTCAGCGACGGCGACTGCATAGACATAGCTTTCATTGCTTTCTTTGAAAAAGAGGAAGACGCGAAGGCGTATGACGGCACTCAGAACACGCCTTACTGCGTGATCATGCCCGAGGATCTTGAATGGGGCAGCGGCGGAAACGCCATGGGCGACGTTGAATTCGTAGAAGGCAAGAAGCCGCGTCCGGAAACGACGCCCGCCGTCACGACCGAGGCACAGACGACCGAAGCGCAGACGACCGAAGCTCAGACGACCGAGGCTCTGACTACCGAGGCTGAAAACAGCGAACCCATATCGACCGAGGCAGATAACGCATCCGACGTTGTAACGACCGAAGCACCCGAAGGGACAGCGGAGGATACCGACACCGGCGTCGAAGAAAAGAAAGCTTCGAAGTTCCCCGTATGGGCGATAATACTCATCGCCGTAGCCGCGGTAGTGCTCGTAGCTGCCATCATAACGGCTCTGACTAAGAAGAAAAAAGCATAAACCTGCATCGCAGACATAAAAACGGACGGGTGGAAAACACTCCCTCCCGTTTTGTCATGCAGTATTCATGATCATGTGCGGCATAGGGCGTTATCTTTGCCGCGCGAGAACGGTCAGCAACTCATTCAAACACACGATCCGAGGTAATGATGAGACTATACGAGATACTGTCATATCCATACAGAGAATACGGCGCCGTTTTCGTGGTGACAGACGCGGCGCTGATCATAGAGACATTTTGCGACGGCACGGAGAATATCCTGCCGCAGATCGCAGAAAAACAGCGGCTGGATTCGATCATGGATCTTGCCGGAATAGATGAATATGAAGGACTGCGATATCCGATGACGGATACCGGCGTATCCGGCGGACGCGAATATTTCGTATCCGTATGCCCGGCAAACGACGGCGGCAAGGTGAACTACGTGTTTTTCATAGCCGCGGCGGAAGGCGCCGAACAGTACCTTTCGATGAAAACGGCGGCGCTTTCGATGTTTTTCGGAAAGGGCGAAACGGGTTTTCCCGGGACGAGGTTCGAGGCGTGTCTGAGGCTGTCCGCGGTGCTCGGGGACAAAAGAGGCGCCGCGTCTTTCGTCCGTCAGCTGTACTCCGAATCGTTTTCTTATTACTGCAGGCTCAGATATAAAGACGACCGGACAAGGTATGAGTTATACTGTGAAAAAGAGGCGATGATGCTGAAAAAAGCCGGAGTCGCCGCATCGATGATACTGTTTCATCTGTGCCTTATGCTGTCGTCGAATTCTTACGTCAGAGTGTCGCTGACCGAATCGGGCGGCGTGACCGACGTGAGGATGAGCTTTTCGCCCGGGCGAAAGGTTACGTGCGCAATATCGTCCGGATCATCCGTGCTTTCCGCGCTGTACCGAGCGCTCGGCAGCAATTCGGCGGAGCTGTATTTCGTAAAAACGCTCGTCGACGGCTTTGAATGCGGTCCGGACGAAGAAACGAAGGAGATATATATACGCCTGCGTATGGATTGCCATAACGATATCCGTCTGAGATCGAACGGCGTGATATTCTCAACAACGGCGTTTGCCGCGGTGGATTATATCCTCAACGGCAGCGATATTTAAAACGGGACGGAGGATCTCTGCATGTCATCCTGAGGAGTCGTGCGGCGAAGGATCTCTTTTGAATATATCGTAAATTCTTAATGAGATCCTTCGCTTCGCTCAGGATGACCGGACGCGGCGGCTCGACCGTACGTGCTCTGCTCCCCGTTCGCCTTGGGGGTCCCCACCCCTCATAACCCCCAAACCCCCTTACCCCTCCCACAACTCCGAGAGAGTTGAGGGGGCGCGAGTCTCCGGGCGAAGTTTCGAGGAGCCTGATTGAATCCCCGCTTGCGGTACCCGAAGAAGTCTTCGCGGCGCTGCCGCGCCCGTGCTCGACTTATTCGACCGCTGCGCCTTCCTCGCCTTGCTGTATCCGCCAACGCGCGGAGCGCTCATAACTCATAACTGATAACTTAACGGCTGTTTTCGCCTTTATGGGGGCAGCACCGGAACAAGGTAGTTCGCCTCATCCACCGCAAGCGGTCCCCCTTCCCCAAGAGGGGAAGGTTATACGGTTCGCGCGGCGGGCTGATTTGTTGTGCAGCAGTAATCAAAGGAGATCCTTCGCTTCGCTCAGGATGACCGGACGCGGCGGCTCGACCGTACGTGCTCTGCGGCTTCATCGCCGGGGGAGCCCCACCCCTCAAAACTCCCCC
>CACWOQ010000096.1 GCA_902762505.1 uncultured Ruminococcus sp.
TTTTCACCTTTATAAAGTGAATCGCTTGCGGTGGATGAGGCGATCTACCTTGTTCCGGTGCTGCCCCCCACCAGCCCGGAACGCGATGATCCGGCAGAGCCGGATCATAAAGGCGAAAAAGCCGTTTAAGTTATCAGTTATCAGTTATCAGTTATGAGTTATGAGCGCTCCGCGCGTTTTTCCGTGCCCCCTCAACTCTCTCGGAGTTGTGGGAGGGGTAAGGGGGTTTGGGGGTTTTGAGGGGGTGGGAACCCCCAAGAGCTTGAAAGCCGCAGGGCACGTACGGTCGAGCCGCCGGGCTTCGTCATCTTGAGCGGAGCGAACGATCTCCTTTCAAACCTTCATCCGACTCAAAAAAGATCCTTCTTCGTACAGCTCCGCATCTGCCGGCGCGGGCGGACGTTTTCCGTTTTACGCTTTTCTCTTTTCCCCCCTTGACACCGCCCGGATTATCGGTTATAATCATAAAAACGGAGGATGTTATGGCTGTTTTTATCGTCTGCGAATTTGACCCGTTCCATTACGGGCACGAATATATCATCAACAAAGCGCACGAGCTGCGTCCGGGCGAGCCTGTTATCTGTATAATGAGCGGAAATTTCGTTCAGCGCGGCAGACCGGCTCTGTATGACGAATATCTGCGCGCCCGCTGCGCGATCGAAGGCGGGGCGGATCTCGTTCTGTCGCTTCCGTTCCCGTGGTGCTGCGGCTCGGCGGAGCATTTTGCGCGGGGCGCCGTATCCGTTATCGCCGGGCTTTGCTCGCCGGGCGACGTTCTTGTTTTCGGCTCCGAATGCGGGGATCTCGAAAGACTTGAACGCGCGGCGAAGATCCTCTCTTCTCCCGAATTTGAACAGAAGCTCGCCCGGCACGTTAAGGCCACGCGTCAGCCCTACGCCGCGGCGCGGCAGGCGCTGTTCGACGACCCGGAGCTTTTGTCGTCTCAGAACGACATACTCGGCGTCGAATACGTCAAAGCATGTTCCGCCCTGTGCCCGGATCTGAACGTAATCCCCGTAAAGCGCTCCCGGTCTTTTGAATCCTCGACTGAAATAAGGCAGTCCGGCTCCGTGCTCACGCATCTGCCGCCGTACAGCGCAAGGATCCTGTCGGCGGGGGCGCGGGCGGATCTTGAGTATGCCGGCAGACTTATTCTCTCGCATCTGCGCGAGTCGCCTTACGAAAAAGCCGCCGACGGAGAAAACGGACTTATCGGGCGGCTTCACCGCGCCTCGTTCGATTCGCCGGATCTCGCCGCGCTTTTTTCCGCCGCGTCCGCGTCCGGATTCACCAACGCGCGGATAAGACGCGTCTGTATATTCTCTTACCTCGGCGTCAGCGTCGCCGATCTGCGTGAAGCGCCTCTTTTCACACAGCTTCTCGCGGGTAACCGTGCAGGCACGTCGTTTTTGGCGGACACAAAAAAAACACGGCGTATCGCCGTGCTGACGAAGCCGTCAAAGCTGACAGGGCTTTCGCCTCAGGCGTGCCGCCGTTATTCTCTGCAATGCCGCGCGGACAGGCTGTACTGTTTCTGTACGGAAAAAGTTCAGCCCGCCGCAGCGTTCATCAAAGCGACTCCGTACATTTCGGAATCATAAAGAAAGGATAGAATGTATACCGAGACGGGCGCGCCCCGTCTTATTTTTTTCGCTGTTTAAGCAGATAAGGGATAAAAACGATCAACGGTACCGCAGCGCATATCGCCGCGCTTACGGCTGCGCCCCGCCCCGTTCCGAGAAGGAGGAAGCCGCTGCCGTCGAGCATGAGCGCCGGGTCGATGAAACGGCTCGCCGCCTCCGCGCCTTTTTGCAAAAACGCCGGAATTATATATACACCGGCCGATACTGCCATCGCCGTTATCTGGTTTTTGAAAAGAGACGAGATCCCGCAGGAAAACAGGCAAAGAAGAAGCGTTCCGGCGTATCTTAAAAGCAGCGTCAGAATCAGATAAGCGCCGAGCGTCATTCCGCCTCTGATCTCGTATCCCGGTAAAACGTATACGGGATAAGACGGCATTTTCATTCCGCAGACAAGGAATACCGTCAGATATGACACGAGCGTGAAGGCGGCGTACGTCACCGACGCGACGGTGAATACCGTTCCGATCTTTACCGCGGTCAGCTTTTTCCCGGCGGAATACGTGGCTTTTACAACGTCCGTCATACCGTTTACGCCGTCGTAAGTCGACAGGTACGTGCAAACGTACACGATCGCAAGTATCAGGAATATATCCGCGCCCGCGCCGAGGAATCTTTCATATCCGCCCTCGTAAACGACCGGGATCTCCACGCCCTCCTGCTTATACTGCGTTATACGCGAAAGCTTTTGATCAAACTTCTCAAAGCCTTTGAAATGAGCGACGTAATAATCCGACGCGCCGATCGGATCGTCTCCGTCATACTTTCCGCCGTATATGATAGCGACGTACGCTTTGTAGCCTTCGCCGATCTTCCCCGTTTCCTCGGCGTATTCGGCGTACGTTTGCTCCGTGACGGGTCCCTGCCAGCGTTCGCAGTACGATCTGTAAACCCGGTCGTCATACGAGTATCCCCGGATCCCGAGCAGGGAGACGGCGATCCTCGAAAGGAACAGAACAAATATGACCGCGACCGTCAGTCTGCTTTTCGTCAGCTTCTGTATCTCATAACGGAAAAGCCCGTGCGGCGACGCCGGCTTCTCCTTGCGTGTTATATTGATCTTCGGAAGTCTGATCCTGATCCGCACGCCGGCGCGGTTCAGATGCATGAATATGAACGCGGCGCCGAGCAGGACGGCAAGCAGGACCGGGACCGCGACGTTTACAACGTACGCGGGCACGGCGAAGCCGAACACGTTTATGCAGCGGAACTCGCCGTAGACGCAGGACGGACGCATGGCGGCGAACGTATTGCAGTTTCTGCCGAAGGCGTTCTTGTCAACGTATCCTTTCACGTCAAGCCGGTATGATACGTACAGCTGCAGAGCCGACGCGACAAGGGAGATCGCGCCGCTGTTGAACAGATACGACACGGCGCCGGCAAAGAACGACGCCGCTATGCATACCGGTATCTTATACAGAAACGACGTCAGAACCGCTTCGCCGACAGTTGCGGCATTCGGCGCGTAGATGAACGTTTTAAGATCCTGGATGCGCGCGCCGGCTCCGTAAAACGGCTGATATCCGCTCTTCGCCCAGACAGCGAACAGAGACGATGCACAGAACAGCACGGTGAACGCCGCGGAAAAGATCACAGCCGAGGCAAGCTTCACCGCCGCGTATCTCAGCCTGCCGTGCCGCATGGTGTACAGGGACGTCATTTCGCCGGTCTCCTTTTCACGTCTGAAGGAAAACGCGGCGCAGAAGGCGCAGCAGGCGTAAAGGAACAGATCGTTATATCTGTAAGACAGATACCGGCCCCATCCGAAGACGGGCTGCGGATCGCCTTCCGTGTCGAGCAGCGAATATTTTTCGGTTATTTGTTTGTAGTATCTCGCAGCAAATGCGTTTTTGAGCTTTTCGTTTTCATATCTGTGACGCGAGTCGTCGATAAGACGCGCGACGCCTGCGGCGTAATTCTCTGACGGCGCGTCGTGCTCCGGATCGCAGACGGTATACGCGGCAAACGCGTTGCCGACAAGCAGGAGCGCGGCGACAAGCATGACGAATCTGCTCCGCAAAAGCTTTATCATTTCAAATTTCAGGTTTTTCATACGATCACCGTATACCGCCGCTGCGCTCAAACGCCGGCAGTGCAGTTTTTTCGGAGAAAACGTCGTCCCGGACGACGTAAACGCGGCGTCCTTCCGCGTTAACGCTTTGCCCGGGATCAGATCCCCGGATTTGTGATGGTGTATTTTCCGGTCTTTATGTTGACGATCAAAAGGTTGGCGGTATTTAGTCTTTCACCACCAACGGGCATCGGATCGGGATAAAGCGACGCGGCGATGTAATCCCCGCATACCATGGGGTTGTTCTGCTGTGACGCCATCATGTAAAGCTTGACACCGTCCACGAGAAGTCCGTCCGGATCGCACATCCACAGCTGCGTCGGCGCATAGTCGGATATATGACTGCCCTGAACGTGGGTAGCCTCGTGTATCTCTTCAATTGTGTACGGCGACGCGCTGAAATATATTATCTTGTCCTGATACGTTGCCGCCGGACCTATGTTTTCGATCAGCAGATCCCAGTTTTTTCCGTCCTCCGATACGTACATATCGAGCGCCATGTAATAGCCTTCACGCTTCTCCTGCTTGTACCAGTATTTTCCGAAATAAGTTTCGTGATCACATTCGCGCAGATAGTTTCCGTCAAGATCCGTGTAGAACTTATCATTTGAAAAAAACGAACCTCTCGCCCATATAAGCTCGCCGTTTCTCGCCTTGAATATGTTGGCTGCGTAGCCTTCAGCCATCCTGTGCGCCGTATTCGTCTTCGTGTCGAATCTTATGGCGCGTCTGTTGTCGGTTTCGCAAAAGAAAAGATCGTATTTGTATGATACAAGCGGCATCGTTACCATCGATTTGCTGTGATATATGAATCCGCCCTCGTCCGTTTCAACGTTATAGGCGTAGATCCCGTATTCGCCTTTTTCTTCATCATTCTTCGGTATATATATCGTATTGCCTATGTACGTGAAAAGCACGTGATTCCAGAACATGCATTTTTCATCAAGATGGTCGCAGAACGGATCTCTGCATACGGTAGACCATTCACCGGTTTTTACGTTGTATTTGTATAGGACCTCTACGCCTTTGATGTCCGGATCCCGCAACAGTATGCTGTTAAATATATAATCCCCGGGTATATTACCGATATCATCATAGCCTTGTCTCGGAGAGTCGGTGTCGGCCTTGCACGCCGCAAACGAAAGCAACGCCATAGTTACGCAAAGAATTACGGAAACAAGTTTTTTCATGTTATACCTCTTTTTCTTTTTGATCGTTATTGATTGTGAAGAGGTCAATTATTAAAGGAGCCGTGCAGCGAAGGATCCCTTCGTGTCATCCTGAGGAGC
>CACWOQ010000097.1 GCA_902762505.1 uncultured Ruminococcus sp.
TCGTCACCCCCCTCTTACCCCCTCCATCAATTTCGTGAATTGATGGGGCGCGGAAAAACGCGCGGAGCGCTCATAACTCATAACTGATAACTGATAACTTAAACGGCTGTTTTTGCCTTTATGATCCGGCTCTGCCGGATCATCGCGTTCCGGGCTGGTGGGGGGGCAGCCCCGGAACGCGGTTCGCGCGGCGGCGCGGTTTGATGTGCGGCGGTAATCTAAGGAGATCCTTCGCTTCGCTCGGAATGACGCGGAAAACTTCATTCAAGATGACATGAAAGCCGCGCCCGGGTTGGCTGGGAAGGCTCCCCGTCAAGTCATCCGTCTGTTTTTACGCCGCAGCATATTCAATTTTACAACCCGAGGTTTCAAATGAGCTTCAAAAAACTGATCCCCGATTTTGTTTTTTCCGACGTATGCCGGATAGATCCCGGTTTTTTTGCCGATAATGGGATACGGTATCTCATTTCCGACGTAGACAACACTCTTGCCACGTACTCGGAATCCGTTCCTTCGGCTGACGTTGCCGCGTGGCTTTCCGCCGTTACGGCGACCGGCGTCACCGTCGCGCTCATATCAAACAACGGCAGAGAGAGGGTTAACGAGTTCAACAAGGGGCTCGGATACAGCGTGCGCTTCCGCGCCGGCAAGCCCTTCACGAAAGGCTTGAAGTCCCTTATGAAAGAGCTCGGCGCCGCGCCGGAGGACACATGCGTGCTCGGCGATCAGCTTTTCACCGACGTTTTATGCGCGCACCGCGCGGGCGTGCGCTGCGTTCTCGTCGATTCGATCGACGTGAGCGGCAGACCGTTTCTGCGTTTCAAAAAACGTCTTGAAGCCGTTATCATGAGACGGCACGGGCGATCTGTATAAATATTTGAAAGTTGTTAAAAAAATAGGCTTGAAAAACTATTTGTATTGTTGTATCATCAAAGAAAAAAGGAGGCTGTATAATGGAAAACAAGAAAAATAATAACGGTCTTGCGGCTCTTATTGTCGTTATTTTCGCCGTCATCGGCGTCGCCTGCGCGACCGTTCTCGTACTCAAAGCCCTTAAAAAGCGCAAAGTCCTGAAGGATGAAGAAGCGTTCGACGATCTTGACGATCTGTGCGATCTTGACGACGATCTCGACGAGCTCGGCGAGGATATATCCGAGACCTGCGAAGAGAAGCTTTCCGACGTCAAGGAAGCCGTTGCCGACGCGGCGGAAACCGTTAAGGAAGCAGTCGCGGACTGATCCGGAAGATCTGTGCCCGGACTGACAAGGATGCTGCCGCATTGCCTGTCAGTCCGTTTTGCTTTATTTCGGAGGTTTTATGAAAGGTTTTAAAAACACGGCAAGGTCCGTTTTGGCAGCCGTTCTGTGCGCCGCGGTCTGTCTCTCCTTTGCGTCCTGCGGCAAAAGTGCCGCGGCTATGAGCATTGAAGGAAGCTCTTTTTCCGAAAAGCTGTACGCTTATTACATAGCCTGCTTCAAGCAGTACTGGCTCACGTATTTCGGTCAGACAGACGATCCCGCCTTCTGGTCAGCGGACGCCGGAGGCGTGACGAACGCGGAATATCTCACCTCGGTATCCGAGGAATCGATCAAAAAGCGTCTCGTCAGTTGTTTTCTGTTCGATTCCTTCGGCTTGAAGCTTTCAGACGCCGAGCAGACTGCGATAGACCGTATGCTTGCCGCGATCGAAGCGACCGACGGCAGCGGCAGTAGCATCGAAAACGACGAGCTCTTCGGTTATCTTCATATGGACCGCACCGATCTGCGAAAGATCCTTGAGATCGACGCTAAGACCGCGGCGCTTCAGGATCATCTTTACGGCGAAGAAGGTGTCTACCGCATAAGCGACGAGCAGAGAGAGACTTTTTATCAGAACAACTACTGCCGTTTCCGCATGCTTTATCTTATGAATTACGATTACGACCTCGATGAGGACGGCGGGTATAAATACGATCAGGACGGTTCGGTCAAGGTCGTTGAAATCAGCGACGAGCGTTATGAGGAAAAGATCAGATTCGCCGACTCCGTAAAGCAGAGAGTCGATGCGGGCGAGGACTTTGAAGAGCTGATTCAGGAATACTCCGAGGATCTTTCGCGGCAAAAATACAAAAACGGCAGATACGTGACGGAGGGCAACGGATACTTTCAGCCGATAGCAGACGCCGTCAGGGAGATGAAGCCAGGTGAGATGAAGCTCTTTCAGACTCAGATCGGCATACATCTCGTCGAGCGCATAGAGCTCGATCCGTACGGCTGGCAAAAGGAAGAGAACAGAGAAGGCGAGGATTTCTCAAACTTTGAAAATCTGCTGCTTGAAGCGACGTTCGACTCGTACATTGAGCCGTATATGAAAAACGTCACGATCAGACGAGACGTGACGGAAAAATACAAAATGGAGGAGCTGCCGTATACGTTTTCATGGCAGTATCTGCTTCAATGAAAAAAGCGGTACGGATCGTCGCCGCGCTCGCGGCGGCTGTGATGCTCGCCGTCTCGTGCGCCGGATGCGCAGCGAGCTCGCCCGTTTACGCGTCGTACGGAAAGTACGGGATAACGGAGGCGATGTATGAATACTGGCTCTCGTATTACAAGGCGAGATTTTACGCGTCTCTGTCCGACTACGGGCTGACGGATGACGGAAACGGCTCCGTCTGGGACAAATCACCGGACGGCGGAAAAACGCTCGGCGAACAGGTGAAGGATCACGTCGACGAGCTGATACGCCAGCTTCTCGTCAGCTCGGTCATATATGACGAGCGCGGCTTCGGCGAAGACGCGGAGACGAAAAAACTGCTTGACGACGCGGTCGACGGTTTTCTTTCGGACGAGATCACGGCGGCGGGCTCGCGCGCGGAGCTGAACAGGGATCTGTCACAGGTAGGCTGCAATATCGACACGCTGCGCAGGATATTCGAATTCGAAGCCCGTTCCATGATAGTCGCGGACAGGCTGTTCGGCGAGGGCGGAGAATACGCCGTCACCGACGCGGAGCGTGAGGAATACTATCAGGACAATTATCATCGCATAAAGCACGTGATGATAAACGATTCATACAAATACGTGCTCGACGACAATGGCAGCCCGAAGGTCGACATTTACACCGGCAGATATATAACCGAGGAGCTGACCGACGTCGAGGCGGCTGAAAAGCGCGAGCTTGCGGAATCGGTTTACAGACGCGCGTCAGACGGAGAAAATTTTGAAGATCTGATCGAAGAATACAACGAGGACGCCGGGATGGAGGCGTATACGGAGGGATATTTCGTCAGCCCCGGCTCGACGGTCGACCCCGCGTATCTTTCCGCCGCGATAACGATGAAGACAGATGAGGTCAGACTGCAAAAAACGTCGTACGGACTCATGATAATGAAAAAGTATCCGCTCGAGCCGGGTATGTGGCAGAGCGAGATATCGTACGCGTTTTTCACCGGTATGGACACGGAGCTTCTTGAACAGAAAAAGACGTCCGTCTACGGCAAACGGTACGACGGGATCACGTATACGGATTTTTCACCGGATTTTTCACAGCTTCCGATGATCAGAGCGTCGCAGAACTGAAAAAGCGCCCGGGGCAAAACGTCAGGCGCTGTTATGATCCGATCAAGCCGGGCGTTCCCGGCGGCACGGGTTTTTGTGCAGCGGTGATCGAAACAGATCCTTCGCTTCGCTCAGGATGACCGGACGCGGCGGCTCGACCGTACGTGCTCTGCGGCTTCATCGCCGGGGGAGCCCCACCCCTCAAAACTCCCCCCCCTCAAAACTCCCCCTGACCCCCTCTTACCCCCTCCATCAACTCAGTCAGTTGATGGGGCGCGAGTCTCCGGGTGAAGTTTTACGGATCCTGATTGAATCCCCGCTTGCGGTGCCCGAAGAAGTCTTCGCGGCGCTGCCGCGCCCACGCTCGACTTATTCGACCGCTGCGCCTTCCTCGCCTTGCTTCATCCGCCACCGGCGGCGCAAGGCTCGTCACCCCCCTCTGCCGGATCATCGCGTTCCGG
>CACWOQ010000098.1 GCA_902762505.1 uncultured Ruminococcus sp.
CAGGTCCGTTTGCCCTTTGTTAAGGGAATGCTTCACGTCGTGGATTTCCACGATTTCCTGAAAAGCGCCGGGTGTGCGTTTATCCGGGATATTTACGGAGAGAAGCATCCGATCGACGAAGTGGATGTTATTCTTACAAAAAGCATGTTCAAAGGGTACGGCTGGCTGAAGGAAAACGGAAAAACGTGGGGAGATTACCTGGAGGCGATCGACCGTTACGACCATGCGCTGTATATTACCAACGTCAGCAAGGAAAAACCGGAAGCGTATACAGAGCTGAATTATCAGTTCCTGACCACGCTTTCCATGACGGCGGATGAATTTCGTCCTGCGGATCTGCCTGCCGGATGGGAGCATAGCCCGGACGATGACCCGCGGCGGTGGGTCACCAAAGCAACGGAACAGCGGTATTATGACCTTTGCGCAAACGAAGAATTCCGTATCGCATTTATGGCTCAACAGCACACCCCTCTGGGGAAATGCGTAAAACTGAATCCGTTGTTTGTGCGGGAGAATGTTTGCGCAAAACAGTTTACGGATATGACGGAGCGTCTGCTAAAGGATTATTCCCTCGGGCGGCTGCTGATCGCCGGCGACAACCGTTATCTGTCCGGGGATCTGATGGAATTTCTTTCCTATCTGATCGATACAAGAAACAGAAAAATAACAGGGAAAACCATACCGTTCTTTTCAGAAGCAATCACGATCCAACTGGAAAAGGACGCTTTTTACGCGCCCGGCGCCATATATGAAGAAGATCGGATCTGCACGCTGCTGCGCAATCCTCATATATCCCGCAATGAGGAAATACGGCTGTCCGTATTGCGCCACCCGGAACAGATGCGCAAACATTATCTCGGTAATCTGATCGACGTGGTGATTGTCGGCGTTGAGGTTCTGGCCGCCCAGCGACTCGGCGGGGCGGACTACGATGGTGATATGATCAAAACCATATCGGATCCTATTGTGAACGAATGCGTAAAACGCAATTATTTCAGCGGCAGCATTGATCACAGTTTCAACATCCCGCTGCTGTATATCCCGGCGGAGGACCCGGTTCTCCGGGACGCGGATAACTGGTACGACCGTTTTGTGACCGTCCGGGATACCTTTTCCAACCGGATCGGCCAACTGTGCAATACCGCCTTTGACCGCAGCGTTATTGCGTATGATGAGAACCTGACGGCGGAGGAAAAGAAAAAATACCGGGAAGAAACCGAATTGCTGGCCATTCTGACGGGCTTGGAAATCGACGCGGCCAAAAGCGGCGTCCGACCGTATCTGGACGATTATTTCCGCAATGCCCCGCAAAAAAGCGCCTTTTTGCGATACAAAACCGCCGCGTCACCGGAACGGCGCGCCGCCTGGTATGAGCTGACGCCCAGGCAGAAAAAAGAAAGATATATTCAGCAGACGGATTGGAACGCCGTCACCTCCAACGTGGAAAAGCTGCCCTATTACGCCTATCTGCTGGAAAAGCATACCCCGAAGCTGAAACCTGTTCCGGCAGAGGATCGGGAGCTGTTTTCCTTTGCCCAAAAACCCGACTGGGTACAAACGCTGGATCGGGAAAAGCTGTCCGCGGTAAAGAACCTCATTGCGGAATACGAACGCTGCCTTTCCCGCATCCGCGCCTGCCGCGCGCCGATCCGACACAGAAAACGGCAGAGCGATATTGAACGGATCCTCTATTCCCGCGGGCAGGAGCAGCAATACGATTCCGATATGCTTTACGCCCGGTTTTCCGCGCTGCCGCCGGAACAGATATCCTTTCTCCGCCAGGAGATCGCCCGTCAGGAATGGCATCTGATGAAAACAGACGAGCGAGTCTCTTTTCTCCAAGCCAATCTGCCGGACATGGAAGCCCTTTTTTCTCTGCTGATTGATTTCCGTTTCGGCGGTTACCGCGTTCTCGGAGACCTGATCTGTGATATTGACGATGAAAACAACGCCGCCGAGCGAAAACAGTTATTCCGGGACACGGACTCCCCGGCGTTTACCGATATGATGCGGGCGTATGAGGCGTATGCCTCCGGCGGAGATTACAAGTCCGCCGTCGCGGACGTCTGCCGCGGTTTGCTGAAGACAATCGTCCGCGAGCGATATATGGTACGGTATCTTGTCGCAGCCGGGAAAAGGGACCTGTTGTGGGAGCTGGTTCCCGATCTCGTCCCGACGGACGTATGGAAGGGGGATCGCCATGCTGAATGAACTTACGGAATTTGAAGCATATACGAAATTTCCGGTATATACTGCCTCTGGGAAACGGGATACCGCGTATCTCGGCCGGTTTACCTTCGACATGATCTTAAAATTCCTCGGTTTCCACCGGGTGCTGACGATCCTTGCCAGAGGGTATATGTTCAGCTCAGACGAACCTGATATCGACCGTGCGCGGCGGGCGCTGTGCGCATGGTGCAGTCTACCGGAAACAAAAAAAGCCGCCCCGAAGGAGGCGTGGCAATATATGACTAGTTTTGGAAATCTGGCAGAGGAATTCCCCGCGCTTGTTGACATGGAGGGACGCGGCTGGTTCTATCGGCATGTTCACGGCATGATTGATTTCGTGCGTCAGAATCCGGACCGGACAAGCAAGGATGCGCAGAAAAATGCCGATTTACTGGCAAAGGGTTTTGACGTCGAGTGGAAGAAGAAGCTCACGCAGCTGCAAATACCTATCTTTCATCCAGCCACCGACGGCGGCTGGATGCTACGGTTTGACGACGTTCTTGCGGACGCGCTGGAGCTTGGGCCGTTACAGAACAAGGATTTTGATCTGCCGGAGGATATACAGGCAACGTTGCGCACAAAAACGCCGCCCGATGTTCCGTTGGAAGTCACCGAAACGCTGGCGAAATATTATATAGCCCACAAACCGGATGACTCCGACTGGGTCGTCCTCCCTGTCGCCAACTTCAACGCTTATTTCGGCTCCACCATGTTCGACCGAAAATGGCTGCCGAAAATCCCTGCCGATATGTTTATACGTGAAAAACAGTCCAACGGGATAGGGCGGTTTAAGATCACTTTTTGAAACAGGGGTCCCTCTCAATCTGAAAGAACCTCGGCGGCCATCCGCGCGCCAAGTCTGAACCCTCGGATGAAGGCCGCCTTTTCAAACACCGTGAGCAGTTCGTTTCTGCGCTCACCGCAGAGAGCGAATTGCTCTTTCTGTTTTTCTGTCAGTGTTGCCGAAGTAATAATCCGCCATGTTTTTTGCCTTATTACGGCAAAAAACTGCGTTAT
>CACWOQ010000099.1 GCA_902762505.1 uncultured Ruminococcus sp.
GCCGACGGCAATACGGACGGTGTCTTCCAGCTGGAAAGCGCGGGGATGACTTCTTTTATGAAAAGCCTGAAGCCGACCTGCTTTGAAGACATCGTGGCAGGTATATCGCTCTTTCGGCCGGGTCCGATGGATTCGATCCCGAAGTATATAGAAAACAAGAAGGATCCGTCCGGGGTCCGGTATGAAACGCCGGAACTCGCGCACATCCTTGATGTTACGTACGGTTGCCTCGTTTACCAGGAACAGGTCATGCAGATCGTCCGCGATCTCGCGGGATACAGCTATGGCCGTTCGGACCTGGTGCGCCGCGCGATGAGTAAGAAAAAAGCCGACGTCATGATGCAGGAAAAACGCAACTTCATTTTCGGTCGTGACAATGAAGACGGAACGGTCGACGTGCCGGGCTGCGTCCGAAACGGGATTTCGGAAGCGGCAGCTGAAAAGATCTTTGCCGATATGGAGACTTTTGCGCAGTACGCGTTCAATAAATCGCACGCGGCGGCGTACGCTGTGCTCGCGTTTGAGACCGGGTACCTGAAGCGCTATTATTCTGTCGAATTTATGGCGGCGCTGATGAGCAGCGTGATGGGCGACATGCGGCAGATTTCCCGGTATATACGCAACTGCGAAGAACTCGGCATTGAAGTGCTCCCGCCGAGCATTCATGAAAGCGACAAAAAGTTCACCGTCGCAGGCGGCCGGATTCGTTTTGGCCTTCTCGGCGTGAAAAATGTGGGCGAGCACGCGATCGAGGAAATCATTCACGCTCGTGAGACAAAAGGGCTTCCGAAGGACATTTTCCGTTTTATTCAGGATATCGATGTGAGCATCGTCAATAAAAAGGCGGTGGAAAGTCTGATCAAAGCCGGCGCGCTCGACTGCCTGAACCCGAACCGCGCCGCGCACCTGGCAGTCTATGAAACCCTGATCGAATCGGCGCAGAATGAGGCGCGGCGCAACATCGCCGGGCAGGTATCGCTGTTCGATCTGGATGTCGCGGGAATTAACGATTATGATATGATGGTAAAGCTGCCTGAGGTAAATAACTTTGAACGCAGAGCTCTCCTGGAACTGGAAAAGGATATGCTGGGTGTGTACATCAGTGGCCATCCGCTCGACGAGTACACCGAAGTCATTGAACAGACCGTAACAGTTACCAGCCGGGATCTCGCTGAAGTGACGACCGATCTTCCGGATGATGAGGAGGATGGCGCGATTTCGGAGACAGGCTTCCAAGGCGCGGCGGAGCCGCAGAATCCCGTCTATGACGGTATGAAAGTCGTCGCGGCGGGCATCATCACCGGCAAAAAGAATCTTTTTACCAAAAAGAATCAGATGATGGCCTTTGTCGACCTGGAAGATCTGTACGGGCAAATTGAAATCGTCGTTTTTCCGAATGTTTATGAGCGATATCAGGCGGTTGTTGAAACGGATCGGGTGGTCGTGATCACCGGCAGGCTCAGCTTCAGAGAAGGTGAAGCACCGAAAATGATTGCGGACGCAATTTTTGATATTTACGATGCGCGGGCCGGGACGGCAGGGCGGAATTACGCCGGCGGCCGGACAGATCGGTCCGCGCGGCAGGGCTATAACGGCGGCCGGACTGACCAGGCGGCGCGGCGGAGTTATTCTTCTGATAATTATACTTACGACGGAATGCTGCCGCCGGATGATCTCTATGAAGCGCTGCCGCCGCAGTCGGATCCTTACGACCGGCCGGAGACAACTGGAAGCAAGTCGACCGATCCAGAGACAGCTGAAAGTCATCCTGCCGGTGCTGAGGCGGTCATTAAAGTCCGGATTCCGGAAAACACGGACGAAAAGCGCGTGATGGAGACACTCGCGGAACTCTTTATCCGGAACAGCGGCCCGGTCACAGCGTATATTTACAGGCCGAATGGTAAAATTATCAGCACCGGCGACGGGGCCGGTATCAGTCGTACGGAAGAACTGAAAGCGGCGTTGGAGGAGCTGGTCGGACGGGAAAATGTAAAATTCGGTTTTTTACAATGAATCCGGATCAATATAGTAACGATCAAAAGAAAGAATAAGGTTCGATATAACAGACGCCGGATATCCCCCGCCTCTACGTTTTACGAAGGCGGCGGGTTCTATATTCGAACGTCGGTGGCGGGTATCAATCCCCCACCGACGCTCTCAGGAGCTGAAGCTCCCGGCGTCTGTTGACGGCGTCGCTCGCGCCAGTCAAGCGAGCTTGTTGGAGCTTCGCTCCTGGTTGAATATAGTTTTTAACATAGAATCAAGTAAGAAATCCGCCTGAAGCCGTCAGGCTGTGTGGCGGGCGCAGATTATTCATTATAAGGGGAGAATATGAATACAAAAAGAATTGGTGTACTGACAAGCGGCGGAGACGCGCCGGGTATGAACGCAGCCATCCGGGCAGTCGTCCGAATGGGTATACAGTATGGTTTTGAAGTATATGGCATTTACCGTGGATTTGAAGGGCTGCTTGACGGTGAGATCCGTCCGCTTGACCGTAATTCGGTCGGCGACATTCTTCAATACGGAGGTACAGTGCTGAAAACGGCGAGAAGCCCACGTTTCGCGACGCCTGAAGGCGTGAAGCGGGGAGCTGAGATTCTGGAAACGTTCGGTATTGACGGACTGGTCGTCATCGGCGGAGACGGAAGCTTCCACGGTGGGGCAGAGCTTTCTGAACTTGGTGTCACGGTAATGGGACTGCCGGGAACGATCGACAACGATCTCGGATACACGGATTTTACGATTGGTTTTGATACAGCTGTAACGACGGTGCTGGAATCGATCACCAAACTGCGTGACACTTCGTCCGCGCATGACCGCGCCTTTGTCGTGGAAGTTATGGGAAGACACTGT
>CACWOQ010000100.1 GCA_902762505.1 uncultured Ruminococcus sp.
ACGGATATGAACAAAGACAGATTTTACGCCGCCGCACCGTCGGGCGGTTTCGGTTCGGCATAGCAACGGGAGGTTGAATCGTTGTACGAGGTTTACGAAGAAGATTACGACGAAAGCGAATTCGAATACGATTACGACGGCGAGGATCCTGACGAGGAAGACGATTACTTTGCCGAAACAGAAAACGGAGACGATGATGAGGACGACCGTCCGAAAAGGAAAAAGGAGAAGGACAAAGAGGTCTGCGTAGACCCCTACAGTTTTCTGCGTAAAGCCTGCCCGGTTGAAAAGGCGACGATCCCAGACTGCAATATGAACGATACAATGCAGCGGCATATTGAGAATTACCTCGCCGAAAAGAAAGTAACGTCTCTGGATTACTTTCTTTCGGTCAGCGAACCGTTGATCAATCTGGAGGTTTCGGCCTTTGAGGTCAGGTATCACGTCAAGGGCTGCTTTGAGGATCTGAAGAGCGCGTATCTGAACGGAATCATGAAAGCGCTGCAGAAGTATGACGTCAAAAAAGAAAAGGTGTTTTTCGATTACGCGAAGCAATACGGCGAAACCGAAATGCATAATTTCGTCCGCACCTGCTATTGCAGACATTCGGTTACGTCGAAATATCAATACAAAAGACTGCGGGACGTGATGCGGTTCTATCGCGAATACGGAAGCAGATCCGACGACGAGGCAATAGAAAAAATCGCGCAGGCGGCGGAGGTCCCGCCTGAAGAGGCACGCCAATACTTACTCGCCGGGGACCGGAACAACCGCTTCGTGGACTATTACAATATGGGACCCGATCCGGACGAGGATGATGCGTATTATTCATGCGAGGATCTGGTCGGCGATTATTCGCTGAACCCTGAAACGCTTTTCTTTGCGACGATGCGCGCAGACGCCGTGATGGAAGCGTACGACGTGCTTACCTACCGGGAGAAGGAAATGGTCGCAATGGACCTTTCTTTCTGCTCCGAGTGCCTGCAGCCGCAAATGATCACAAACAAAAAAGAAGAACGAGAACCAAAGCCCCTGCACGCAAATTCATACGTAAGCATCGCGGAGGAGTTTGAGATGGAGGACGGCAACTGGGCGAAGCACATCATCGACTGCGCGTACGATAAAATGCGCAAGCGCCTGATGAAGTCGGAGTATTTCAGGGAATGACCTTTTACCATCTTTATCTTTTATCAAAAAATCGCCGGAGCGGTGTTATCCCCATATTGACAAAATGAATAATAATGGGTATAATGGGTATAACAAATGGCGGAGGCGTACCTATGGATATTACGGATAAAACCCCTGATATAGAAGAACTGGAAAAAGAGATCTCTCTTTTGCCGGCAGGTAGTATCACGAAAAAAAAGGTTCGCGGGAAAGAATACTATTACCACCGCATAACCCAAGGCGGCAAACGGACTGAAACGTATATTGAATTCGATAAAGTGGACGAGCTTCGCGCCGGCATTGAAAAACGCAAAGAGCTTGAAGGAAAGCTGAAGGAGCTGAAGCGCACCGCTGCCGACGAACCGAAACGCAGGCAGACACCTCATGATTTCAAGTGCTACGTCCGCATCGGAGAACAGCTCGTCAAAATGGCGGCGCCGGTCAGAAAATACCGTCACCGTGAATGCTATCAAACGCTGCATGATTATGTTTTCGGCGATCAGCAGGATAAAGTATTCATTCTGTACGGTCTGCGCCGTACCGGTAAAACGACGATGATACGTCAGATCATCCTTGAAATGACGCCCGAACAGCTGGATAAAGCGGCGTTTCTTCAGATCCGTCAGACCCTTTCGGAAGTCAATGACGATCTGCGGTATCTGGAAAAACACGGATATCAATACGTGTTTATTGATGAAGTCACGCTTATGAAAGACTTCATCGAGGGGGCGGCGCTGTTCTCGGATATTTACGCAGCCAGCGGTATGAAGATCGTCCTTTCCGGAACGGATTCACTCGGTTTTGCATTTACAGAGCAGGACCAGCTGTACGACCGCTGCATTATGCTTCATACCACGTTTATCCCGTACCGTGAGTTTGAAACGGTCCTGGGCATCCGCGGCATCGACGAATATATCCGCTACGGCGGCACGATGAGTGTGAGCGGCGTCAATTACAACGAAACATCTACCTTTGCGTCCAAGAAAAGCGCGGATGAATATATCAACAGTGCCATCGCGCGCAACATTCAGCACTCGCTGAAACACTATCAGGACGGAGGTCATTTCCGTCTGCTTTACGATTTGTATGCAAAAGGCGAGCTGACAAGCGCCATCAACCGCGTTGTGGAAGATATGAATCACCGCTTCACAAAAGAAGTCCTCACGCGTACCTTCCGGTCCTCCGATCTTTCCGTTGCTTCCCGTAATTTGCTGAAGGACAGAGAGCAGCCGATCGATCTTGAAAACAATATCGACCGTGAAAAGGTAGAACGCTCGCTGAAAACCATGCTGGACATTCTTGAAAAAGAAGAACAAAGTGTTGAAATCGACGAAGCGCATGGGGGCCAGATCAAGGAATACCTTTCGCTTCTTGATCTTGTTACGGATATAGATCAGATCTATTTGCCTGAACCCGGTGGAAAAGCATCGAGATCCGTTTTCAGTCAGCCGGGTATGCGCTATGCTTTGGCGGAAGCGTTGGTGAACGCGCTGCTGCTTGATGAAAAGTTCAGCTATCTGGACGCGTCGGAACGCACGGCCATTCTTAACCGGGTATTGGACACTGTCAGGGGCTTCATCATGGAGGAGATCGTTCTGCTCGAAACGAAGCTCGCTCTGCCGCGCTCGGAAGTGTACCGCGTACAGTTCGCCGTTGGGGAATTCGATATGGTTGTGTATGATCCATCGTCGGTTTCCTGCCGAATTTATGAGATCAAACACAGCAAAAAGCTTGTTCCGGAACAGTATCGCCATTTGATTGATAAGCACAAATGCGCCGCCGCCGAACACCGTTTCGGAAAGATTACCGGTAAATTCGTGATTTACCGCGGGGATGCAGCGGAATCGGAGGACATTCAATATTTGAATGTTGAAAAATATCTAAAAGGCATTTTAGATCATTAAATATGTTTATGGATATTGAGAACCTCTGATTCTTGGGCTCGTAATTAAGCCTAAAATCAGAGGTTTGTATCGTATTTTGTATTACAGTTTTTGCATTAAGTCCCGATACGGCGTGTCGGTATTTACGAAGGTATCGTACGTAAATGCTGCGCCGAGGCGGAAACCGAGAGTGAAGCTGTCCAACTCGGAGATCGTGTCCAGCTCGCCCTGTGCTTCCATGATTCTTTCAAGCACACCGCGCTGTTCGTCGGGCAAAGCGTTTTCTATTTCCGGCAAGTGATCCGTGATAAGGGTTCTCAGCTTATCCGCGCGGCTGCCGGTTCTGACTGCACGGGATTGGGGATCGATATTACCGAAGAACAGGTTTTCAATAAAACTCATTTGCCGGTACCACCTTTCAGCAAGTTCGCCGGCAGCTTCGCTTTCAGCTTCTTCCGAAGTTCCAAATAATGCGGACTGAGCACATAGTCAATCACGTATTTTTTCGGAATGTAATAAGTCGTTCTGATAACGTAGTGTTCAACGAGCTGTTCCTGCAGCAGCTTCCGCGCGGTACCGTCGCAGATTCCGCCCAGCATCTGACAAAAATCGGGTAACGTAACGACGTCCGGATACTTCCGGAAATATCGTTCCAACTCTTTGCGTCCCATAAGTACTCTTCTTTCTGTTTTTTGATTTTTGTCAATGAAAGATGGTGAAATGCTGTTTTTTCAAAAAAGTCTGTTTGTTGTAAAATCGCCCTTCGATCGCCCTCCAAACGCCCTCCGATTTGCTGAAAAACACGTTTTTTCGGCCATCGTCCGCAAAGGCAAGCGCTGCAAACACTTTTTCCGATTTTTCTCGTAACGCCTTGTGGCGCAACGGTTTTCGGCGTGTCCGTCGACCGCCCTCGAAAGCCGTTCAAGTCCGGCCATTTCCGAATCGGTCCAAGAACTCAAAATCCAGTCCTGGCGACAGGGTGCGGGTTCGACCCCCGCCACCGGCACCATCCGAACAGCCGAAACCCCTTATTTTTCAAGGGGTTTCGGTGTTTCGCACGAAAACGCCCTCGGAGGACATACTTCGGAATTTTTGAGGGCCCTCAAAGCCTTTGCTGACGCGGTTTCCGGCGATTTCGGAGGACATTTGCGAGGACATCAGAATCCGTTTGTTTACTCCAACAAGCCCAGAATCGCGTTCGCGGATTCCACTTTTGACGAATAATCCAGATGGGTGTATATATTGGACGTGGTGGAAATATCGCTGTGTCCCGAGCCATTCCTGGATATCCTTCAGCGCCACGCCGTTGGCGTACAGCATGCTGGCGCAGGAGTGCCGAAGGTCGTGGAAGCGGATATGCCGGAAGCCCTCGCGCTCCAGAAATGCCTGAAACTGTCTCGACAGCGTATCGGGCGTGACCAGTTCCCCGAGCTCATTGACGTAGATATACGCCTCATATTCCTTGTGGTAGCTCCTGCCGCAGAGATTGCGGTTGGCCTCCTGCTTCATCCGCATGTTCCGCAGAAGCTCCTCTACCTGCGGCACAAGCGGCAGCGTCCGGCAGCTCGATTTCGTTTTCGTGCGGTCCTTGGGGATGATCTGCCGCTTGCCGTCCACTGTCGTCTCCGTCACGGTGTGCCGGATCGAGATCGTTTTGGCGTCGAAATTGATCGCGCTCCATTTGAGGCCCACGACCTCGCTTCTGCGCAGACCGTAGAACGCCGCCATCACGATACCGAATTCCACATTCCTGCCCTTCGCCGCTTCCAGAAGCGCGTGCAGCTCGTCCACGGAATAGGGCTCGGAGACGAACTTCTCCTTCTTCGGTCGCTGTACCCGGTCGGCGGGATTGCTTTCGATCATGCCGGTTTTGTAGGCGTAATCCAGCGCTTTTCGGATGTTGGCGTGGCGGTGGATCACCGTGTTGGCGGATACGCCGCAGACGTTCAGTTCATAGGTGTAGTAGTCCTGAATGTGCTTCGGCGTCACGTCAATGAGCTTCAGCTTCGGGAAGCGCTTGTCAAAGTACGGGATGACCTTGTTTTTGATCGTCATGCTGTAAGAGGAGAAGGTCGTACTCTCCACGCTTGCGCGCATCATTTCCAGCCAGTCGGAAAGAAACTGCGTAAAGCGCGTCGTCGTGTCGATGGTTTCGCCGCCCAACTGCATCCGCCTCTGTGTGTACAGCTTTTCGCTTTCCTCTCTGCGGATCCGCTGCAGAATGTCGTCCGCTTTTTTCTTATTGCCCTTCACGGGCAACCCGGTGGAAAACTCCCGGGAGATGCGTTTGCCGGTCGTATCCGTGTAGCTCACAACGACGTAGTATCTGCCATTGCGCTCCTTCAGATGACCTGCAACCAGTTTGAATTCCTGATACATTCGGTTACCTCCGATCTTTTTGATTTGGTGCATTTCATCTGCCGTTGACGCGGACAGTATAACAGATCTGTCCGCGCCAAGGCAAATGTGCGGGGTTTTAACAAACGGATTTTCCGGGGACGTGCAGAAAATCGATGACGTTTGCTTTCGGGATACGATACGCTCTCCCGATCAGGAACGCCCCGATCTTGCCCTCCCGGATGAGCCTATACGCGGTTTTTTCACTGATCCCGCCCAGCATCTCGCAGAGCTGGGAAATATTCACCACGTCGGGGTACTGTGTAAACATGACGCCGTATAATGCGTTGATTTCTGTTGTGTTCATATGACGAACCTCCATTCGATTTGATTTAAGAAATGGAGGTTATGGTTTTAGTCAGATCGTTTTGGGTAAGTATTCCGCCATAACCTTTTCTGATTTGATTCTTTATCTTGCGCCGCGGTCGCGATTGCGCAGATATTTCGCGTAATACTCACATGCTTTTTCGATGAAATCCCGCAGCTGCTCTGCCGAGTAATACGGCTTATAGCGGCGCACAAGCTCCGCCGGAACTTTGATCGTTTCCTTTTGGTTAGGCTTCGGCTGATCGAGAATTCTCTTCAAAGCGTCCTGCGACAGCAACCCGTCCGCATAAAGCTTCTTCATCCTGTTTGCCTGCGAATACGAGGGCGTGACCTCATTTTCATCGTAGTAATCGTACACGGCACGCTGCGTTTCCTCAGGCAGATACGAGAGCTCAACGGCGGGGCCGAGCGCGATACGGTGCTCGTCCACCAACTGCTGAAGCTCCGGGATCAATTCCATCAGGCGGATATACCGCTGGATCTGTCTCGCGCTGTCCTCCGCGTTTTCGGCAATTGCTTCGTCCGTCCGGAACTTCGTGCCGGGTTGGCACGAAGTGTTTTCCGCTTCCAGATCGCTTCTGTACCCCTGCCGTTTCATGGCCTCGAGCTTGATTTTGTAGGCCTTACCCTTTTCCGTCGGGGAGATGCTTTCGCGGTTGCAAAGGTTTGCGTCTATCATAAAAATGATCGCCTCTTCTCTTGTCATGTTGTCTGCGACGATGCAGGAGATGGTATCGCGCCCCAATTCTCTGCATGCATACCATCTGCGAACGCCGGAAACGATCTCGTACTTTCCGCTGTACTCTCGGTGCGGTATTACAACGATCGGTTCCAGCAAACCGTACTGCCTGATGCTCTCCACAAGATTGCGGAAGCTGTCGTCATTCCGGAAAGAGAACGGCGACTCTGGCATCGGCGTCATTCTGCCGATGTCATAGTTGAAAGTCCTCTTGTACTTGTCGAAATAATTAGACATGATTTTCCTCCAAAAAATAGTTTTATTGATT
>CACWOQ010000101.1 GCA_902762505.1 uncultured Ruminococcus sp.
TCTGTAAGTCGCCTGCGGATAGGTGGAGAGCCAGCCCCATGTGTCGGGCGAGGTGGAGGTCACGAGATAGCCGGGCTGACCGCCGCGGAAGGTGAAATATCCTCTCATCTCTTTTGCTATATCAGAGCTGCCGGTGATGAATTCCTTGTGAGCCATGACCATGGGCTTTCCGTCCCAGTAGAACCACAGCTGCTGATATTTCTCGCGCAGGTAAATATCCTGATACAGCATCGAAAGCTGAGTCATGGTATTGCCCTTATCGCCGAACGGGAGCAGGAACGAGATCTTCGGAACGTTTACGCCGTCTTCAAGCGCTTTCGAGAACGTTTCGTATATCGGAATGTAACTGTCGCGGAAGGTGAACGTGCCGTTCGTGTTGTCGAAGAACAGAACGTCGACGCCAGCGTCCGCAAGCAGCTCCGCGTGACGGCGGAGGACCCATACGTCGTTCGTCTTGTAGAAGCCGTAGATCGATTCGTTCCAGAAATGGACTCTCGCGCCCGTGGGCCATACGGAGCTCGAATAATCGTTTTTCGCTTCCGGATGCTCATCCATTATTTTCTGTACGTTGACGGGCTCGCCGCTGTCCTGAGAAACGTGCCACGACCAGTAGAACAGGGCTACGGTCTTGTTTTCACGGACGCCGCCTACGTCGGCATAGGTGGGAAGAGTCCTGCCGAGCTCGTCCGTCGCCTCCCACGTGGTGGGGTGAGACGCGTTTGCGATGACGGCGCTGTCACTCGACGGAACGTATTCCGCCGGCGCAGTGTTCTTTCCGGTGACGGAGGAAGAGGATTCGAGAGCGGAGAACGGCTCGTCGACCTTTTCCGTAAAGGAAATCGTTATGTTGATGTCGGCCTTTGTTTCCGAACCGTCGGAATACAGCAGGCCATTGCTCACGGAATTGTTGTCCCACGCCCAGATGCAGAGCTCGGAATTGTCGTTCCTGACGGCGAACAGATACTCGCCCGCGGGCAGAGTATCGAATTTGAGATCGTGCTTCAGATTATCTCTGACCGGATCGAATTTTTCTTCCGCCAAAGGTTCGGTTTTGAGCGTTTCTTCAAAATCCGTCTTCCATTTATAAACCGATACCGTGGCGACCGTATCGTTCTTGACGTAAGTGCTGAGACGTACCGATACGGCGTTGAACGGAGCGTTCAGCTTCAGACGTTCGCCGTAGGTACAGTTCAACGATATCCTGGTCGGCGAGCCTTCGCCCTGCGTGCCGTATGCGTTGACCTGATAGGCCCCTTCGGCGAGGACGGAGAGCGACATGACCGATAAAGCCATTACCGCCGCCAAGAGGATGCTGATAAATTTCTTCATGTTATTCCCCCCGGATGTTATTGGACATATTATACACCAATACGGCACCGGATGTCAAGGTGTTTATATAAATTTACATATATAATAGATCAATCCGTATACCGCGCTGCTCAAAACGCCGTAAACGATCACGGGACCGGCGACCGTGAACAGCTTTGCGCCGACGCCGATGATAAAGCCCTCGTTTTTCGCGTCTATCGCCTGCGATATCATGGAATTGGCGAATCCCGTAACGGGAACGAGCGTGCCGGCGCCGGTATGCTTTGAGATCAGGTCGAAGACTCCGATGCCGGTCAGCACGGCTGTTATCAGCATGAGCGTGCAGGATGAAAGCGTCGCCGCGGTTTTTTCTCCGGCACCCGCAGCCGAATACAGATCCGAAAACGCTTGTCCGAGACAACAGACGGCGCCGCCTGATAAGAAAGCTTTTACGCAGCAGAGAAGCGTTTTTGTCTTTTTTGCGTGATTTTTAATATATTCGTTATATGATCCCGGATCGTTCACCGTATCACCTCCTGAAATGATTATTCCCCGCGGCCGCTGTGTTGATACTTGACAAGAAAGATTTTTTATGATAGAATCTTAATATGAGACTTGATAAGATTTTTTCCGAAACGGGACTTCTCAGCAGAAGTCAGTGCTCCCGCGCCGCCAAAGCGGGACTCATAACGGTGGACGGCGCCGTCGTCCGCGACACGTCGACGCACGTCGATCCGGATAAAAACGTGATAGAATACAAAGGCGAACGCGTCGTATACGGCAAATACGTGTATATTATGATGAACAAACCGGAAGGATACGTTTGTTCAAACGACGAGCCGGGCGAGCGCGTCGT
>CACWOQ010000102.1 GCA_902762505.1 uncultured Ruminococcus sp.
CGTCTCCGTCACGGTGTGCCGGATCGAGATCGTTTTGGCGTCGAAATTGATCGCGCTCCATTTGAGGCCCACAACCTCGCTTCTGCGCAGGCCGTAGAACGCCGCCATCACGATGCCGAATTCCACGTTCCTGCCCTTCGCCGCTTCCAGAAGCGTGTGGAGCTCGTCCATGGAATACGGCTCTGAGACGAACTTCTCCTTCTTCGGGCGCTGCACCCGGTCGGCGGGGTTGCTCTCGATCATGCCGGTCTTATAGGCGTAATCCAGCGCCTTGCGGATGTTGGCGTGGCGGTGGATCACCGTGTTGGCGGATACGCCGCAGACGTTCAGCTCATAAGTGTAGTAGTCCTGAATGTGCTTCGGCGTCACGTCGATGAGCCGCAGCTTGGGGAAGCGCTTGTCAAAGTACGGGATGACCTTGTTCCTGATCGTCATACTGTAGGAGGAAAAGGTCGTGCTCTCCACGCTTGCGCGCATCATTTCCAGCCAGTCGGAAAGAAACTGCGTAAAGCGCGTCGTCGTGTCGATCGTCTCGCCGCCCGACTGCATGCGCATCTGCGTGTACAGCTTTTCGCTTTCCTCTCTGCGGATCCGCTGCAGAATGTCGTCCGCTTTTTTCTTATTTCCCTTCACGGGCAGCCCGGTGGAAAACTCCCGGGAGATACGTTTGCCGGTCGTATCCGTGTAGCTCACAACGACGTAGTATCTGCCTTTGCGTTCTTTCAGATGGCCTGCAACCAGTTTGAATTCCTGATACATTCGTTTACCTCCGATCTTTTTGATTTGGTGCATTTCATCTGCCGTTGACGCGGACAGTATAACAGATCTGTCCGCGCCGGGCAAATGTGCGGGGTTTTAACAAACGGATTTTCTGGGGACATGCAGAAAATCGATGACGTTTGCTTTCGGGATACGATACGCTCTCCCGATCAGGAACGCCCCGATCTTGCCCTCCCGGATGAGCCTGTACGCGGTTTTTTCACTGATCCCGCCCAGCATCTCGCAGAGCTGAGAAATGTTCACCACGTCGGGGTACTGCGTAAACATGACGCCGTATAATGCGTTGATTTCTGTTGTGTTCATATAACGAACCTCCATTCAATTGGTTTTGAAAAAATGGAGGTTATGGTTTTCGTGTTTTCTGTTTCGGTAAGTAATCCACCATAACCATTAACTTTGATTTACCTTGCGCCGCGGTCGCGGTTGCGCAGGTATTTTGCGTAGTGCTCGCAGGCTTTACGGATGAAATCCTGAAGCTGGCTGACAGTCGCTTTCGGTTTGTATTTGCGTATATCCTCCAGCGGAAGCCTGATCGTCTCCACCTGATTCGGCTTCGGCTGCTCGAGGATCTGTCTAAGCGCGTCCGGCGTGAGCGTGCCTTCCGCGGCGCGCTTTTTCATCTGATTTGCCTGCGAATACGACGGCGTGACCTCGTTTTCGGCGTAGTATTCGTACACCGCCTTTTGCGCTTCTTCAGGCAGATATGACAGCTCTACCGCAGGCCCCAGGGCGATCCGATGCTCGTCCACCAGCTGCTGCAGCTCTGGGATCAGTTCCGTCAGGCGGATATACCGCCGCACCGTTTCGCGGCTTTCGTCGTTTTCCGCGCCGATCAGTTCTGCACTCTTCAACTTGTACACATCCTGTGTACAGGTTTCGTCCAGATCGCTGCGGTGTCCCTGCCGGGCAATTGTTTCCATCTTGAGCTTGTATGCTTTGCCCTTCTCCGTGGGCGGGATGCTTTCACGGTTGCAAAGGTTTGCGTCCACCATAAAAATGATCGCCTCATCTCTGTTCATATTGTCGGCGACGATACAGGAAATGTTGGTATAATCCAAATCCTTGCACGCCATCCAGCGGCGCACGCCGGAAACGATCTCATATCTGCCGTTGTACTCCCGGTGCGGGATCACAACAATCGGTTCCAGCAGCCCGTACTGCCTGATGCTCTCCACAAGATTGCGGAAGCTGTCATCGTCCCTGAAAGAGAACGGCGACTCCGGCATCGGCGTCATTCTGCCGATGTCATAGTTGAAAGTCCTCTTGTACTTGTCGAAATAATTAGACATGATTTTCCTCCAAAAAATAGTTTTATTGATTAAGTCCTCTTGTACTTGTCGAAATAATTAGACATGATTTTCCTCCAAAAAATAGTTTTATTGATTCGGAGGGTATGACACCTGTAAAAGTGTGTATCAATTGTGGGGGTTGTCATAACCCGGACGAAAAGTATTTTCTTTCTTTCGGTACCTCCTCACCAGTATTTCCGCTCAGGTTCCACGCGTTCGCTCACGATATACAGACATTTGCTTTCGAAGCTTTCAAGCCACTCCAGAAAGTCGTCACACACATTCTTAACGCGGTCGGTTGTATCGTGCAGGAAAAGGATGATTGTCGATACGTTCATTTTGATTTGTTCCATTTCACGGAAGAACCTGAAAAAGTCTTTCGTAGGATTTTCATTATTTCTTTTTCCTTCCAGCAGCACTGTAAAATAGGAGCTTGCCGTTAAGCA